>CAXBRZ010000085.1:0-8963 GCA_963978075.1 uncultured bacterium
AAGCAGAAGACGGCATACGAGATTGGTCAGTGACTGGAGTTCAGACGTGTGCTCTTCCGATCTGCTCGACCGTCGTGCTCACCTTCCCGCCGGGCAAGGTCGAGTTTCTGGACGGGTTCGTCGCAGGCAGTGTCGTCCGCATGGGCGAGCAGATCGGCGGCCTAAGGTCTCACTGATGCATGCCCGCCTTCAGTCGCGTGCGCGCCTGCTGTCGCAATGCCGCGAGTTTTTCAATGCAAGGGGTGTGCTGGAGGTCGAGACCCCGCTGCTCTCGCGCACGGCGGTCACGGATGTGCACCTCGCGTCGGTCAACTGTGACGTCGCCGGCGTTGGCCGCTGTTATCTGCAGACTTCGCCCGAGTATCCGATGAAGCGATTGCTCAGCGCAGGTGTCGGCGACTGTTACCAGATCTGCAAGGTATTCCGCGACGGCGAGAGCGGCCGGAACCATCACCCCGAGTTCACGATGCTGGAGTGGTATCGCCGCGGCTTCGACCATCACGCCCTCATGGATGAAGTGGAGGCGCTGCTCGGCGCACTCATGGGCGGCGTCTACACAAACCCCGCAGAGCGGCGCAGTTACGCCTCGCTGTTTCAGGAACACTTTGGCCTTCATCCGGTGACCTGCCCTTTGTCCGAGCTTGAGCGCCTTGCCCGAGTGATAGCGGGTTCCGAGGTGCCGAACTCAGACCGGGACACCCTGCTTGACCTGCTGATGGCCGTGAAGATCGGCCCCTCGCTCGGGCATGACCGGCTCGTCTTCGTCATGGATTTCCCGGCGTCGCAGGCTGCGCTGGCAAGACTGCTGCCGGGAGACCCGCCGGTCGCGGCGCGCTTCGAGGCCTACGCGCGCGGGCTGGAACTGTGCAATGGCTTTCATGAACTGGCCGACGCCGCGGAGCAGAGGCGCCGCTTCGAGGCGGACCTTGCCGCGCGAGCCGCGCGCGGGCTGCCGGCCGTGCCGGTGGACGAGGACTTCCTGCAGGCGCTCTCCTCTGGCTTGCCCGACTGTGCGGGCGTGGCGGTAGGCCTTGACCGGGTGCTGATGGTGGCCACCGGCGCGCAGCGTCTCGCGGACGTTCTGGCCTTTACCCTGACGGAGAGCGTGTCATGAGCGAGTCCCTGCCTGTCATTGACCTCGGGGCGACTGCCGAGGAACGCTACGCCATGCTTGCCCGCTCACTGGAGGCATTGCTCGAGGGCGAGCGTGACCTGATCGCGAACCTTGCGAACGCCTCGGCACTGCTGATGGGCGTACTACCGTCCCTGAACTGGGCCGGTTTTTATCTGATGAAAGGTGAGGGCCTTGTGGTCGGCCCCTTTCAGGGCAAGCCGGCGTGCGTGCGGATTGCCCTGGGCCGCGGCGTCTGCGGCACCGCCGCCCAAAAGCGGCAGACCGTGCGCGTCGATGACGTGCATGCCTTCGACGGTCACATCGCCTGCGACGCGGCGAGCCGCTCGGAACTGGTGGTGCCGCTGATCGGCGCTGACGGCCGCCTGCACGGCGTGCTGGACCTCGACAGTCCTGAGCCCTCGCGCTTTACCGAAGCCGATGCACGTGCGATTGAAGCGTTCGCAGCGCGCCTGGTGGCAGGCTGCGATCTGTAGGCTTACTTGGCGCGGGAGACGTACTCGCCCGTGCGGGTGTCGACGCGGATCACCTCACCCTCGCTGATGAACAGCGGCACGCGCACCACCGCGCCCGTTTCGAGCTTGGCCGGCTTCTGGCCGCCGGTGGCGGTATCACCGCGCAGCCCCGGATCGGTCTCGACGATCTTGAGTTCCACGTGGGCGGGCGCCGCCACATTGAGCGGCTCGCCGTTCCACAGCGTCACGATGCACTCGACGCCATCCTTGAGCCACTGCGCCGACTCGCCCATGGCCGACTTGCCGGCCGTGAACTGCTCGTAGGTACCGTCGGTGGCCATGAAGGTCCAGAAGCTGCCGTCGGTGTACAGATACTGCATGTCGGCATCGACCACGTCGGCCGCGTCCACCGAGTCACCGCTCTTCCAGGTCTTTTCAACGACCCGGCCGGTCTTGAGGTTGCGCACCTTGACGCGGTTGAAGGCCTGCCCCTTGCCCGGCTTGACCATCTCGTTCTCGACAATCGAGTACGGATCCCCGTCGATGAGGATCTTGAGGCCGGTCTTGAATTCGTTGGTGCTGTAGGTCGACATGACGTTCTCCGGGGAACCAGGCAAGGCAGGGCCCAGAGGCCTGCCCAAAACGCGCTAGTGTAGCGTTCCGGGGCGGTCCGGGCCACCTGCACACCGCGAGGCCGTGCCCATGCGGGGCGCTCGGCGGCCCACCGAAGCCCCTTCGCCCACCCAATTTGCTAAAAGTGTTAACGGAATCCGCCCGAATCCCTCCCACTGCCCTAGCATGGCCGTCATGAACGCCCGTCCCGCCCCAGGTACCCGCCCCGATACCGGACGTGTCTGTGTGGTCGTGCTCAGTCGTGCCGAAGACACGGCGGACGCGGTCAACCGGTTGCTGCGTCGGGCCGGGCTCACGGCGCAGGTCACGCGCGTGGCGGACGGTGCAGACCTTGAGACGGCGGTCGAGTCCCGACGTCCGGAACTGGTCGTGATTGCAGCGGACGACCGGTTGTTCCCCGTCGAGGCCATCGCAGGCCTGCGCGCACGCCAATGGCCCGCCCCGTCCGTTCTCCTGCTGCTGGGAGAATGCAGCGAAGCGGCGAGCGAGACGGCCCTCGCGAGCGGCGCCCAGGACATCATCAGCCTCGGCGCACCGAAACGCCTCGTACTCGTCGCCCAACGGGAAATCGAGGCGCAGCGGACCGCGCGCGCATTGAGTGCCGCGACCGCCATCAGCCGTGATACGGAGCGCGCACTGGCCGCCCTGCGAGAAGGCTCGACCGATGCTATAGCCGAGGTCGCCGAGGGCATTGTTGTCGCCGCGAACCCTGCCTGGCTTGCGCTGCTCGGTTACTCGGAACTCGGCAGCATCGAAGGCTTGCCGGTGATGGATTGCTTCGATCCCCTGTCGCATGCGGCACTCAAGGGAGCACTCAGCGCCTGCCTTGAGGGACGTTGGCCCGCCGAACCCCTGCGCCTGCGGGCACGACATGCCGACGGCAGTGCGCGGCCGATCGACATCGTGCTCGCGCTCGGCGCCACCCGCGAGGGTGAAGCCGTCATTTCCCTGCGGGTGCCCGTGAACTCCGGCGACACCGTCGATGACCTGCGCTCGCAACTCGACCGCGCGATACGCACCGACCCGACCACGCGTTTCTTGCACCGTGCGCACCTGCTCGACAGTCTGGTCGAGCGCTGCCGAGCCCCCGTCAGTGGTGGTGTACGCTACCTCGCTGCAGTGCAGATTGATCACCCCGAACAGGTGGCCGACCAGGTAGGTCCGCTGGCCGCCGAAGGACTCATCGCCCTCCTCGCCGACGAACTGCGCTGCCATGTCGCGCCGCACGACCTCGGCGGACGGTTCACCGGCTCTAGCCTGGTCTTTCTGGTGGAGCGTGGGACCACCGCCGATGTGGAACACTGGGCCGCACAGATCATCAGGGCGGTCTCGGGTCACGCATTCGCACTGTCCGGCCGCAGTATTGGTATCACCCTCACGATCGGACTTGCGCGAGTGATGGCGGCCGACGCCGACGACGCCATGGCCCGGGCGATGGCCGCCGTCAGGCAGGGCCGCACCGAGGGCGGCAACCGCTGCTGTGTGCGTGACCCGTCGCCGCAGACCATGAACGAGGAGGACCGCGTCTGGGTCCAGCGCATCAAGTCGGCACTCATGGACAATCGCTTCCGCCTGCAGCAACAACCGATCGCGAGCCTCACGGGACAGGCTGCGGACAGTTACGACCTGCTGGTGCGACTGCAGGACGACGACGGCAGTGACGTGCTGCCCTCGGAGTTTCTGGCCGCCGCACAACGACACGACCTTTTGCGGGCACTGGACCGCTGGGTACTGGCGGCATCCATCGCGCTCGCCGCGCAGCGTGCCGGAAAAGCCTTCTTCGTGCGCATATCGGCCGACACCCTCAACGACCGGACCATTGTGGCGTGGCTGCGCAACCAGATCTCGGCCCTGGGCATCGAACCTGGCCGTCTTGTCATCCAGATTCCGGAAGCCGATATCGACCGGGCGCCGGATGCGGCCATCGCGCTTCGGCATGGACTTGAGGCGGCGGGCATTCGACTCGCGATCGAGCATCTGGGCTTCGGGCAGGACTCCCTGCAACTCCTCGGCACGCTCAAGCCCGACTTCGTCAAGATAGACGGCAAACTGATGCAGGGCTTGGCGCAGCATCCCGAACAGCAGGCAACGGTACGCGCCATTGTCATGCAGGCGCACACTACGGGCACTGCGACCATCGCCGAGCGCGTCGAGGATTCGAACACGATGGCCGTACTGTTCGCCCTTGGGGTGGAATCCATCCAGGGACGCTTCGTGCAGAAATCGGAAGCCGTCGTACTCGGATGACCGCCATGCCACCGGTAAGCGGATGAACTGCCGCGAGCACTGCGGCGCGTGCTGCATTGCGCCCTCGATCAGTTCGCCGATTCCGGGCATGCCCGAGGGCAAGCCGGCCGGCATGCCCTGCGTTCAGCTGGACGCCGACTTGCGCTGCCGCCTTTTCGGCGACCCGCGCCGACCCGCCGTCTGCGCATCGCTGCGGCCGCACGAAAGCATGTGCGGTGCGGACCGCGAGGACGCGCTCGGACACCTGGCCCGACTCGAGGCGCTCACCCGTCCTACGGCTTGAAGCCTCGCGCCTGAATGCGCCAACCGCCCGCGCTCAGCACTCCGGCATGCAGTCCCTTCACTGCCGGTACCTTCTGGCGCGAGTATGAGAGGTTGACGACCACCGTCACCGCGTCGCTTCCCTCCATACGGCGGAAAGCAAAGAGGTCGGGGTTATGCGTATCGATCACCTCGATGGCGCCCTCGGCAAGGCCCGCCGCCAGTGCCGGATGGTCATGCTTGAGCGCTGACAATTTCGCATAGAGCGGCGCGCGCGAGCGGTCCTTGAATCGGATCGGGTCGCGCTCGAAGAACTCCAGACGATGGGTGTTGACGGCTTCCTGCCCGCTGTAGATGAGCGGCATTCCCGGCAGCGTGAAGGTGAGCACGGTGAGTGCATCGACGAACGGTCCGTACAGCTCCACGTCGCTGCCGTGCCAGGAATTGAAATCATGATTGGAGACAAAACGCATACGCAGCGCACCCGCGGGATACGCCTTGGGTGGATGGGTGATGAGGTCTCCCAGGGATGCTGCCGTGCGCTTGCCGCGCGCGACGGCCACGAAGGCATTCCCCAGTTCCCAGTCATAGCCCATGTCAAAGGCCCGCTGCATCAGCTTCGGCTCGTCCGCTTCGGCAAGCCAGAACAATTCGCGCTCGCGTCCCAGTTGGGTGCGGGCTTCAAACCAGAAGTCCTCCGGCACTCGCATCGCCACGTCACACCGGAAGCCATCGATATGCGCCTCGCGCACCCAGAAGCCCATCGCCTCGATCATCGCGCTGCGCAATGCAGGCGAGCGGTAGTCGAGTCCGGCCACGTCCGACCAGCTCTCCTCCTTGCCGTCATCGCCCACGTAGAGATAGCCGCTGATCTTCCCTTCGTGATCCTTCTGGTACCACTCCGGATGACTGTCGACCCACGCGTTATCCAGTGCCGAATGATTGGCAACCCAGTCGAGCAGCACCTTCATCCCCAGCCGGTGCGCTTCATCCACCAGAGCCCGGAAGTCCTCCATCGTGCCGAACTCGGGGTTCACCGCCGTATAGTCGCGAACCGAGTAATAACTGCCGAGGGTACCCTTGCGTCCCTTGACTCCGATCGGCTGCACCGGCATCACCCAAAGGATATCGGTACCGAGCGCACGGATTTTCGCAAGCTCCGGGATCACCGCGCGCAGGGTACCGGCCTCGGTGTATTGCCGCACGTTCAGCTCGTACACCACCGCGTGGGCGGACCACTCGGGATGCTGCAGCCGCACCGTCGTCGCCGACACCGGCTGCAGCGGGACCATCGCAGCGAGTAGACTCGCACCCAGAGCAATCGACAACCGCCACAAGGACCGCATGGGCATGACTCCCGTCTCTTTCGGATGCTCGCCAGTATACCGGCGACCCTGTGCGGATGATCGTGCCGCCCGCGGCGGCGCGTGAGCATGGATCCGGGCCCTGAAAACTTTTTCAGCGATGCGCCGACCCTGTCGGTCGTGCGCGATGGCACCGACCCGATATGCCTCGTCATTGACGGGGTCCTGCGCGATCCTGGAGCGATGCGTGCCTATGCCGACGCAAAGGCCGACTTCAGTGCACCACACTATCCGTATCCGGGTGTCGTCGCAGCGGTGGATGCGGACGCCGAGGCGGCGCTCGGAACATTCTTCGACCGCGTTGTCAGGGACCGGCTCGGTGCACGACGGCGGGGAGAGACACTGATCCGCCTATCGCGTCTCGAAACCCCGGTGGCCTCGCTCCTGCCCATGCAATGGCTCTGCCATCGCGACCGGGTCGCGGCGGATCCGGCCCGGACGCTCTTCGCCGCCAGCGTGCTGTACCTGTTTGACGATGCGGACCTCGGTGGCACGGACTTTTACCGTTCCCGTCTGTCTGCGTCCGAGACGGACCAGCTGGTCGCCGACAGCCAGCGGCTGGAGGCGGAGCAATTCGGTGCCCGTTACGGTCTGGCGCCCGGCTACATGACACCGGGCCGGGCAGAGTCGTATTTTGAGCACATCGGCTATGTGCCTGCCGCCTGGAACCGCATGATCTGCTACGACGGCAGCCTCTTCCACTCGGCACGTGTGGCGCTGACGCAAGACCGGCCGGCGGTCGGCCGCATCACCCTGAACGGCTTCTACACCTGCACCCGGCGCCTCACTTGACGCGCTAGCGACAGTCGTCGGCGCCCTTCTGGCCTTCACGCATCTGGATCTGGCAGCGCGCCGAATTGCGCGCGAGTTCACCCTGGTCGAGTGCCTTCAGGCGCGCCGCTTCCGCCCTGCGCTTTGCCGCATTGGTCTTTGCGTTTTCAAGGTCCTGGGCAAGTCCCGGCGCGTTGGCGGGCCGCTGCAAGGTCGCCTGCCGGTCCGAGCCCAGCGGAATGACCGTGAAATAACTCGTCTGGGCACCACTGGGCCAGACCGCTTTCACGTCCGGCGTTTCAACGGTACCGACCTTGGGGTCACCCGCATAGGTGCGCGTGACGGGCACAAACCCCAGGGATTTCCCGCCCTCGAAAATCTCGGCGCCATCCGGCACCGACTCGTAGGTCAGGGTCGCCTGGGTCGCGGGCGGCACTGCGGCACAGCCGGTGAGCGTCAGCAGCATCGCCGCAAGCAACGTATTGAAGGACTTCATGTCGAAAACTCCCGCCAAATTCAGGAATTGCCACCCGCCGCGCAGTGCTCGGCAATGAACTGCGCATGCGTCGGCATGTAATCGGCACAGGCATCGATGACCCCGGCCACTTCGTCAAGGTACTTGTCGATCTCCGCGTCAGGCAGGACGTCGGCGAGCGGATGATAGGACCCAGGCTCGATCCGCTGTCCATGCATCACCTGCAGCCAGCTGACCTTGGTGAACAGTTCGTTGCCCTCACGGAACACGCGTCCGTGATTGCGGAACAGTTCCATGCGCTGCGTGAGTGTCTCGGGCACGTCCATCGTGCGGCAGTAGTTCCAGAACGGCGTGTCATCCCGCTCGGTGGCCTTGTAGTGCAGGATGATGAAATCCCGCACCCATTCATACTCGCGCTGCAGCACCCGGTTGTACTCGGCGATTTCAGCCTCCTGGAAGCCTGCGCTGGGGAAGAACGTAAGCAGGTGGGCAATGCCGACCTGCACCAGATGGATGCTGGTGGATTCCAGCGGCTCGAGAAACCCGGCGGCAAGCCCGATGGACAGCACATTCCCCTTCCACGCCTCGACCCGCCGGCCGGGCACGAACTTGATCATCCGCGGCTCGGCCAGCGGCTGGCCGTCGAGGTTCGCCAGCAGCGTGCCCACCGCGGCATCATCGCTGGTGTAGCGGCTTGAATATGACCCGCCCGTGAATTCCTGGTCCAGGCTGATGTTCCCTAGAATGGCGGAACACGGAGACCATGGAACATGGCAAAACAACGGTTTACGGCCGAGGAGATCATCACAAGCTGCGTGAGGCAGATGTGCTGATCGGCCAGGGCAAAACGATCGCCGAGGCCTGCAAGGCGCTCGGGGTGACGGACAAGACGTACTTTCGGTGGCGGAAGACGCACGGCGGCCTGAGGATTGACCAGGCCAAGCGGATGCGGGAACTGGAGACCGAGAACCTGCGCCTGAAGAAGGCCGTGGCCGAGCTCACGGTAGACAAGATCATCCTGAAGGAAGTCGCCGAGGGAAAATTCTGAGCCCAACGCGCAAGCGGATGGCGGTCGATCTCGTGAGGCTGAGGCACCGATACTCCGAGCGACGCATCTGCAAGGCGTTGGGCTTTGCCCGATCGACGATCCGCTACCTGGCGCAGCCGCGGAGCGACGAGGCGCCGCTGCGGGCGTCGATCATCCGCCTGGCCTCGCAATACGGCCGCTACGGGTATCGGATGATCACGGGGCTGCTCGGCCAGGAGGGCTGGGACGTGAGCCGCTCGCGGGTCGAGCGGATCTGGAAGCTCGAGGGCCTCAAAGTGCCGAAGAAACAGCCCAAACGCGGCCGGCTGTGGCTTGCTGACGGCTCCTGCATCCGTCATCGGCCGATGCATCGTAACCACGTCTGGAGCTGGGACTTCGTGATGGATCGGACCGACGATGGCCGGCCGATCAAGATGCTGACGCTGATCGACGAGTTCACGAAGGAGTCGCTGGCGATCTACCCGGCACGACGGATCCGCGCGCACGACGTCATCGACATCTTCGCCGACGTCATGATCGAGCGTGGCGTGCCGGAGTTCATCCGCAGCGACAACGGTCCGGAGAGGGTCGCGAAGAC
>CAXBRZ010000086.1:0-8957 GCA_963978075.1 uncultured bacterium
CGGAATACCCTGCCGTAACCTCAAAAACGGCGCGTCGCATTCCTGCGGCGCGCCGTTTTCGTCATGGGAGGGCGATTCATGGGCATTGCATCGGAATTCAAGGAATTCGCGGTCAAGGGAAACGTCGTCGACATGGCCGTTGGCGTCGTGATCGGTGTTGCGTTTGGCGCCGTCGTGACCGCCCTTGTCGAAGATCTCTTCACCCCGCTGATTGCGGCGATCGGCGGTAAACCCGACTTCTCATCGCTGACGTTCACGATCAACGCCGCGCCCGCGCCGTCCGTGACCTGGCTGGAGTTGCCTGCGGTGATGCGCCAGCCGATCTCCGGCCGGGCGGCCGCGATCGCATCGTCGTGTTCCAGGAATTCGATCAGCTCGCGATGATGAAGACCTGCACCAAGCACGCCGAGCGCATCTACACCGCCGCGCGCATCCCCGAGATCGTCAGCCGTGCCTTCCACGTGGCGACCCAGGGCCGTCCCGGGCCTGTCGTCATCGCACTGCCTGAGGACATGCTCACCGACGAGGTGGAGGTGGCCGATGCGCTGCCATATGCCCCGGTGGTGATGAAGCCGGGTGCGGCCGACATGGAGGCGCTGCAGCGCCGCCTGCACCTTGGGGAAGGCCCCATCGTCGAGGGCCACGGTGGGGTAGGGATCGACATCCTGCAGGCGGATGGAGGCCCCCAACGCCAACAGGGGGTGACCGTCGGGCACCGCCAGGCCCAGGGGATAGCGGGTGAGGTGGAAGCAGGCGAGATCGGGGTCGTCGTCGTCCGGCAGATCCGGATAGGTGGCGATCCAGGCATCAATCACCCCATCGCGCACATAATTATGCAAGTATGCGCACGGGCTTACGGAGATTTCGTCGTTATATACCGGCTCGCTGAATCCTTCCAAAAATGCGCAGTATGACCAGGCCTGGTAAGCGGGATGAACTACCTCCCTGTTTGCCCCGCCAACAAACGTTTTTATTATGCCATCCTTAGCGGTCTTACTCACTTTTTCCCATTGCTTTAATTCGATCAGAACAATGTTCCTGTGCCCATCAGGACCGTAGCCGGACAGCGAAACATCAATTCTCTTTGATGACTGAGGGAGGTGCAGCTCAACAGCCACTCCAGCATCCGGGGAGATTTTCTCGTCCCGCAGCACTTTCGCCATGGCCACAAGGGAATTTCTCCAAGAAACGCGCTCTGAATGGCCAACGCTTTTTCCTGATTTTTCCTTAAATCTTTCTTCGATGACACATTCGATGTCTTTAAAATCGCAATCGTTTAAGAATTCTCTTTTGTTTGCGACGTAAACCAGCATATACAGGGGCTCACTTCGATTGATTATACGTTTGCATCGTACACCGGATTTTGTAAATGTATCCTTCGCAACTCAATTTGCCACTAGCGCCAGTAAAATAATTTAATAACCGGAATTGGCCAATTTTTCACCCCTCTACCAACCCCAACACCCTCAACGGACTCCCCGACCCCTGCTCGATCTTGAGCGGCGCACAAAAGATGAACGCCCCCGTCGGCGGCAACTGATCCAGATTATTGAGACATTGCAGCCCATAGCGCCCGGCTCCATGCAGCAGGTCATGCGCCGGATGCGGTGGCCTAAGATGAAACCCCTGCCCCGCGTCCGTACCGATCGTCTCCGTCCCAAACCCCAGCACCTTGCGCTCATAGACGAGGAACTGCATCGCATCGACCGACGGCCCTGGCGTGTGCTGCCCTTCCTCGTCAAAGTTCTGGTACGCCACCGGATCATTCACTTTCTTGGACCAGTCAGTACGCATCAATACCCAAGACCGCTCCGGGATCTGCCCGTGCTGCGCTTCCCACTTCAGCAAAAAATCCTTCGTCAGTAAAAAGTCCGGATCATTCGATGACTCTTTCGAGCAATCCACCACGCACGCCGGCCCCATCATGTCCTCGACCGGTATCGAGTCCGTCGCATTGTTCGGCAGGTATCGTCCGCTGATCCAGTGCACCGGCGCATCAAAATGCGTCCCCGTGTGCTCACTGCACGTGAAATTGTTCCAGTACCACCCGGATCCCCGTTCGTCGTAACGGGAGATCTCCTCCACCCGAAACGGTGCCGCCTGACCGAGTTCCGTCTGCAGGACGATCGCCGGGAAGTTCGGCGAGAGCGTGTGGGTGAGATCCACCACCCGCACCGACCGGTTCGCGAGCGCCTGCGCCAAGGTCGCCAATATGGACATCGCGTCTTCCTCTTCTAGAGCACGAGACTGCCGGTCGACGTGCCACCGCAGACGTAGAGCGTCTGCCCGGTCACGAACGACGCCGCAGGGTCGGTAAAAAATTGCACGGCCCGCGCCACGTCGGCCGGCGCCCCCAACCGGCGCACCGGGATGGATCGCGCAAGCGCCTCACGACGCGGATCCCCTTCGGGCGTCACGCCATCGAACATTTCGGTCTCGGCAATCGGCCCCGGCGCCACCACGTTGGCGGTGATCCCCGAAGGCCCCAGTTCCAGCGCCCAGGTGCGCGCAAGCCCCAGCATTCCGGCCTTGGTGGACGAGTACACCGTGCGCTGCGCCAACCCCAAGACCGCACGGCTCGAGACCAGGACGATGCGCCCGTAGTGCGCGGCCTTCATGGCGGCCAGGTTCGCCTGCACGAGCGCGATCGGCGTCGCCAGGTGCAGTTGGGTGAGGGCGGTCAGATCCTCCGGCACCACGTCCTCGAGGAACTTCTGCCGGATGACGCCCGCGTTGTGCACGATCGTGGTCGCAGGTGAGGTTGCGGCAAGATCGGCGATCACCGCCCGCGTCGCCTCCCCGTCGGTCAGGTCCACCGAGACGGAGGTGAGGTTCGCGTGCGTGATCCCCGCCGGCCGCCGTGACAGGTTCACGACCTCGTAACCGTCGGCGAGCAGGGTGTTCAGGATCGCCACCCCGATGCCGGTGCTGCCGCCAGTGACGATCGCGCGCTTAGCAACTCCGTCCGGATGCGCGCTCATGTCCCACTCCCCAAGGCGAGCTCGCGCTCAAAGCCCTTGGCACTTTCGGCCAAACGCGTCTTCCATTCCTGGGCGACGTCGCCCGGGTACACGTCCTCGATGCCGTCCTTCAGTGCGCCAACGATTGCCTTGGCCACCGCCTCAGGCGCCAGTTTCGGCGGCGGCAGCAGCTGGTTCCACTCATCATCGATGGGACCGGGGAACACGTTCACCACCCGCACGCCCGCGGGGCGCATCTCGGCGCGTAGACACTGCGCGAGCGACAGCGCCGCCGCTTTGCTCGCCGAGTACGTCCCGTGCGAGGGGAAGTTCGAGAGCGCGAAGATCGACAGCAGGTTCACCCAGGCGACCGCACTCGATTGCCCATCCGCACCGCGCGCCTTCATCACCGGACCAAATTCTTGAGCCAAGCGCAGCAGCCCCAAGTAATTGACGTCCATCTCCATGCGCGCGATGTCCGTCCCCTGCCGGCTGCCGATGCCGTAGGCGCGGTGGTATTCCGCGGTATTGATCAGGATGTCGACCTTGGGGCCGACCTGGCTGGCGACGTCCTTGATGGACCTAAGATCGGTGACATCGAGCGGCAACAGCGTCACCTGCGGCAACGCCTGCAATGCCGAGAGTCCCGGCGAGAGTTTCCAGGGCTCGGCGTGGCCGACCCACACGAGATCAGCTCCCGCGGCCACGAGCGCGCGCACCACGGCCTGTCCGGTCGGCGTCTTGCCGTCGGTCACAAACACCCGACGGAACTTCGGATCGGCGGTGAACTCCCGCAACTGTCGGTCATCGGCCATGTGTGCAGTCTCCTCCTGCGGCAGTCCGACAAGGACCGCCATCCCGGCGCGGTCCAGCCGCGCCGCCACCCTCACCCGTTCCGGCGGTGCGCCGACGTCGCCGTGCAGATGCACCACGACCGTCGGACCTGCGTCCAGTTTCACCATCCCGAGCCGCCACGGCACGCGCTCACGGAAATACAGATCGTGGCTGTGCAGCAGCGTCGTCTGCGAGATGAGCTCACCCTCGCCCGCCATGTCCGTCCAAGGCAGATCAATGCAGAGGCACTGATGACAGGCCTCGCGCGGCGGATACTGGAACGCGCCGCAGGCGCCACAGCGCTGCAGCGCGAGGCGCCCCTCGGCCGCCGCCGCCGTCATGCCAAGCGCAACACGACTACGTGACCACGGCGGCAGCGTCGGCGAGCGGGTCTTGACGACCGGATTCTTCTTTTTGGGTCGCTGCAGCGGCGCGGTCATGACACGCCTCCGCGACCCACGATCGCCGCCCCACTGCAGAGGCCGCGGTCGTAGTTGATCATCCCAAAACCCGACACGAGCGCGAGCTCCGCCTCCGGCACCTGCTCACCCAACGGCCGGCGCGTCACCTGCCGCAGCGCCTCGACCAACCCCAAGTATCCGCCGGCCGCACCGGCCTGCCCGACCGAGAGCTGGCCACCCGACGTGTTGAGCGGCAGCGTGCCGTCGTTTGTGAACGTGTTTGCGCGGATGAAGGCCTGCACCTCACCCTTGGGACAGAACCCGAGGTCCTCGAGCTGCATGGCCGAGATCACCGGATAGTCGTCATAGACCTGCACGAGGTCCATATCCGACGGCCCCACGCCCGCCTGCGCATAGAGATCCTCCGCATCCATCGCCCAACCACCGCGGTACTGGATCGGATCCTCCGGGAACGCATTGTGCCGCTCGATGGTGCCGAGCAGGCGTGCATACGGAAGGCTCAAGTAACGCGCCCGCTCTTCGCTCATGACGATGAAGCCCTCGCCACCGGCGCAGGGCATCACGCAGTCAAAGAGGTGCAGCGGCTCGGCGATCGGCCGGGCCTCCAGATACTCCTGCATCGTCAACGGCTTTTTGAACAAGGCATGCGGAAACGACAAGGCGTTCTGCCGCTGGGCGACGCAGAGCTTGCCGTAGTCCTCGCGCGTGATGCCGGTCGTGCGCATCACGTAGTCGGTCAAAAACGCAAAACTCGCGTTCGGTCCACCCGAGCCGTACGGGTACACGGCATCGCGTGCGAACTGACTGAAACTTGCCACCGTCTGGCGGAACGAGTCGACGTGGTTGGTGTCCCCGGCGAGACACGACACGATCTCGGCGTCCCCCGCCTGCACCGCGCGCGCCGCGCGGCGCAAGGCCACGACCCCGCTGTTGCCGCCCATCGGGATGTGATCGAGCCACCGCGGACTCAACCCCAGGTGCTGCATGAGACCCACGGCCGTATCGGGAAAGAGCAGGAAGCCCGACACGCAGACGCCGTCCACATCGGATTTCTTTAAACCCGCGCCCTCCAGCACACCGGCGAGCGCACGCGCGATCCACCAGTGCGCGCTCTTGGTGGAGTAGCGCACGTACGGCACCGTCACCGGCACCGCCACCGCCACTCCCGCATAGTCCGTCCGCCGTCGTCCGCTCATGGGTCCTGCCGCTTCTTCAAGTGCCGCCGGTCCAGACACTGTCCGCCCTCGAGGAGTCCGCCGGCGAGGGTTTTCAGCGCGCCGCGCTGGATCTTCTCGGTCGGCGTCAGCGGCAATGCGGCCGAGAATGCCACGTAACCGGGGGCCTTGTAATAGGCGAGCCGCGCGAGCGCGAAGGCAATGAGATCCTCGGCGAGTGTTGCATCGGCGGTCACCCCCTCGCGCACCACGACGAGCGCCAGCACCTCGTCACCGCGCATAGGGTCCGGCACCGCCGTCACCCCGACCGCCTTCACGGCCGGGTGCTGGATGAGCACGCTCTCGACCTCGACGGCGGCGATGTTCTCGCCCGAGCGGCGGATGATGTTCTTCTTGCGGTCCACGAAACGGTAATGGCCACCCGCGTCACGCCGGACGAGGTCGCCGGTGTGGAACCAGCCCTCGGCCCAGGCCTCCGCCGTGGCCTCAGGGTCCTTGAGGTACTCGCTGAAGAACCCGAACCTCGGGTTCGGGCCTGCGTGACGGACCCACAGCTCGCCAGGTACATCGACCCCGACGTCCGCCCCGTCATCGCCGACGAGCCGGCATTGGACGTCAGGCTCCGCCTGGCCAAAGCACGCCGTGCCCACCTGCCGCGGTTCGTGGTTGGCGATGACGACCGCACCGGAGCCGGTTTCGGTCATGGCCCAGGCCTCGAGGAGCGGGAACCCGAACCGTTCCTCGAACGCCGCGTGATGGCGCGGGTTGACCCCGGCCCCAAAGCCATAGCGCACCGAGTGCTCGCGGTCACGCGGATCGGCCGGGGCGCCCATCAGCATCGCCGGCATGACGCCCAGGTAATGCACGATCGTGGCGCGCGAGGCGCGCACGCTGTCCCACCAGGTCTTCGGATGGAAGCGGTCGAGCAGGATCAGGCAGCCGCCCGAGAGCAGCATGCAGCTTGTGGACACCGCCATCGCGTTCATGTGCGTGAGGGGGAGCGGCGTCAGCATGCGCTCGACCCCGGTACGCACCGTGCACAGCCCGCCGATGGTCGTGTACCAAAATCCGGCGTAGAGAAAATATTCGTTCGAGAGCACGCAGCCCTTCGGCCGGCCGGTGGTGCCCGAGGTGTAGAGGAGCGCGCACTCGGTCGAAAGCCCCGGTGCCCCGGTTCGGGGGGGCGGTGTTGCGGGCGCCGTGATGCCGTTGCCCGCGGGATCGGCGAGCGGCAGCGTGATGTTGAGGCGCGCCGCGGCCTCGGTGAGCGCCTCGCGGTGCGAGGGCAACGTCACGGCAAGCGCAATCTCGCTGTGCCCGATCAGGTATTCGAGTTCCGCCGAGCGGAACTCGGCGTTGATGGGCACGGCCGACACGCCGAGCGCATTGAGCGCCAGAAAATGGCACAGGAACTCGGGCCGGTTCAAAAGCAGGAGCCCCACGCGATGGCCGTGCCCGAACCCGGCTTTCCGGTAGGCGGTGATCAGCCGGTCGACCTCGGCCGCCATGCGCGCATAGGACCAGGAACCCGCCGGGATGCCATAGATCGCGGCGGTCTCGGGCAGCACGTCGAGCACGTCATTCGAGGGCGCGCGCGCGACGCTCGCCCGGAAAGCGGCCTGCAGGGTGTCGAACGGAAGCGTGGTCATGGGAAGAGCTGGATCCCCGGCAGCGCCGCCTCACAGTTCACAAGATCGACCTTCTTGAGCCGGATCCTGAGTCCCGCGTCGGTGGGGACCAGGTGATGCCAGACGGTGCCGGCGAGCAGCAACTGCTCGTCCAGCTGCGCTTCCATATAGAAGAACGGCGTACGCAGGATCGCGACCCCGTCCGCACCCACCGATTCCACCGACGGGGCCTGCAGCACGTGCTGGCAGTGGCTTCGTGGCACCTGGCTGAACGCATGCGGGTTTTTCAGCCGCTCGATGCGGACCTTGAGGAGCAGCTTGTCCTCGTAAAAGAGCGAGGTGTGCGTGAGTGCGTCCGTCTGTCCGCGGGTGAGCGGCATCCAATACCTGGCATCATCGGCAAAGAGGTCGAACCATTCATCGAAGCGCTGTTCGTCGATGAGCCGCGCCTCGTGAACCACAAAATCAACCAGCGCCTGATGCGGACTCATGACGCGTCTCCCGTCGGCTCGGGCGGGGTCATTAAGCGCGCCCAGGCGCGGAACTGGCCGCGCATCGAGGCTTCGGAGAGGCCGTTGTAGACCCCTGCCATGCCCTCGCGCTCGCGCGCCTCGAAGTTGCGGTGCAGGCTCACCCACTCGTTGCCCTCGGAGGCTAAGCCGTCCTGGATGGCCTTGTAGCAGTGCCGGTCGTCGTGCCCCACCACCGAGGTCGGCGCATTGATGAGGCGCGTGTAGAGCACACTGCGCTCGAGCAACCGGTCCGGCGCGCCCACAAGGCGCAGCGTGTAGCTCTCGATCAGCGTCTGGTTGTGCGCGATCGGACGCGCCACCCGGATGGTCTGGATCGCGCCTTTGATGGTGAGGCTCGGGTAGTAGACGGTGTTGTGCCGCACTTCCCCCAAAATCGCGCGGGCACGCTCGGCGCCATACGCCTGTTCCATCAGCGCCTCGTAATCGCCTTCGGCGGAGTATTTGGAGTGGATCGAGAACTTGACGCCGGAGTAGCTGTGGCCGTTGTCCCACAACTTCACGCCCATCTCGTCGAAGAACCCGTAGCCGTTCACGAACGGCAGGAACTGCTCGATCGCCATGGGCTTCGGCTCATCCTCGGGCTTGCCGGCCCAGAGCTTCTTGGCGGTGCCCGCTGCCGACTCGTGCGCCACCATCGGATGCATCGTGTCGTTCAGGTTTTCGATGAACATCTTCCAGTTGCAGTCGTGCATGTAGCGCAGCACGCCGCCGGTGACTTCGAGGCGCCCTTCCGGTGAACGGTCGACCATGTTGTCGATCGAGGTCAGCGAGTCGCCGAAGTACGCCTCGAACGACGGGCCGTTCGGCGCGAGGCGCGCGAACACAAAGCCGCGGTAGTTCACCACGTTCAGAAGTTCCACCACGCCTTGGGACGCGGCGCTCTCGCCAAAGGCGGTGCCCTCGTAGCCGGCCTTCTGCGGAATCGAGCGGATCGAGCCGTCGAGCCGGAACGTCCAGCCGTGATACGGGCAGCGCAACAGGTTGGCCTCGCAATGGCCGTGAGGAGCATTGACGAGCTTCGCGCCCTTGTGGGCGCAGCGGTTCATGAGCACGCGGACCTTCTGATCCTCGGAGCGCACCAGAATGACGGGTTGGGTGGCGAGCGTGGTCGAGACGTAGTCGCCCACGTTCGGCACCTGGCTGTCGTGGCCGACGTAGATCCAGGTATTGCGCCACAGGTGCTTCATCTCAAGCTTAAACACCTCCGGGCTCACGTACACGTCGCGGTGTACCTGATCCTCGCGCACCAGCGCGCGCACCCGTTCGGGATGATCGCTGTAATGACCCATGTCCTCTCCCTCCTGCGGCGTGTGGCCGCCCCGTTCAGGCGCCGGCGACGCGCGCCAGCGTCCGCTCAAACCCGTCCCCGTCCGCATCCTGCTCGGCCGCCAGACGCAACTCGCGC
>CAXBRZ010000087.1:0-8944 GCA_963978075.1 uncultured bacterium
CTCCGCCGGCGTGACGTCTTCCACCATCGCCGTAGGGCCCTTGATGCCGGCATTGTTGACGAGCACGTCGACGCCACCGAGCGCGGCGATGGAAGCCAACAGCCACGCGTCGAGCGCCTCGGCGTCGGAGAGGTCGACCCGGGTGGCCACCACACCCGGCAGGGCGGCACGCACGTCGGCAAGCGCGCGCTCGTCGACGTCGCACAAGTGCACCGTGGCGCCCTGAGCCACGAAAGCCTCCACCACGACGCGGCCGATGCCGCCCTCAAGGCGCTGCGCACCAGGAAGCCAGAGGCTTCGGAAGTCGCCAGCACGCTCTCAGCCCTCGACGCGGCGCTGGTGGCGATGCGCCTGCCGGGTAAGCTGATCCGCCTGCAGTGGCGGCGCGAAGAGGAGTTCGGTTTCGAGCCGGTCGGCCCCGCGATGCTGGTGACCTTGCACGTTGCGCTCGACGGAGAAGTTGGCCCGAGCTGCCCTGCCTATGCGCAGCGCTCGATCATGACGGCACCGGAGTACGCATTCGGCACCTTCGTGACTTTCTGGCGATCGCTTGGAGGACGTTTTGACGGATCCCTGCACCTCGCACACCGCCCCGAACAGGCCAGTCTCATCGCGACGCTGGACTCGGACAGCCTCGCCGAAGTGGTCTACCGGACGAACAAGTGGAGCTCCAATGCGATGGCACGCATGCTCCTGCTGTCGATGGCGGCCGAACAATCCAACTCATCCGTCAGTGCGGCCGATGGCGAAGCGGCCCTCGACGCGTTTCTGCAGACGCGCGGCCTGCACTTTCCCGAGCTGGTTGTGGACAATGGCTCGGGCCTGTCGCGCGTCGCGAGGATTTCGGCGGACTCGATGTCGGCCGTTCTCGGTGCCGCATTCAACGGACGCTATTTCCCCGAATTCGTCGGCTCGCTGCCGATCGGGGGCCAGGACGGGACCTTGCGCAAACGCTTTGTGGACCTTGCTCCGCAAGCGCGCATCCGCATGAAGACGGGCCATCTTTCCGGCGTTGCTGCGATTGCCGGCTACGTCACGACCCGATCAGGGCGCACGCTCACGGTCGTCATCATGGTCAATGCGCCTGGCGCCGAAGCGGGTCGGGGTGACCCGTTGATCGACACCGTCGTCCGGTGGGCGCTGGAGCGCAACTGACCCTCGTCAGCGCCCTCAGTGGTGTACTCCGCGGTGCACCCGGATGCCCGTGACCTGACGTGCGTAGACTTCCTCCCACATCGACTCTGCCCGCCGGTCCCGGCGCCAGAGCGAAAACAGGATGACGGCGAGGAAGCCCAGCGGGATCGAAAAAATTCCCGGGTTCTTGAGGTCGATGGCGGGTTTTTCCAAGCCCATGAACGAGGTCGTCTGACCCTCGACTTTTTTCAGGTCGTCGTTGGCCTTCTTGACCGCCTTGTCGAGCGCCGCGCTCTCCTTCTCCGCCTTGGCCAACGCCTCGGGTGCCTGGCTTGCCCTCAAAAGCGTGATGGCCTCGCGCTTTGAGGGTTCCGCATCCAGCACTTTGTGCGCCGCCGCGCGCACGAGCGTGGGATAGGTCAGGTTGGGCGAGACGAGAGTGAGCCCGACGGCGGACAACGTGCCGACAATCATGCCCGCCACGACACCATGGGTATTGCAGCGCTTCCAGTAAAGCGTGAGAAGGACACAAGGAAAGTTCGCGCTCGCTGCCACCGCGAAGGCGAGCGCCACCAGCGAGGCGACGTTCTGGCCCTTGGAGGCGATGCCGATCACGATCGCTGCGCCGCCGACGAGGATGGTTGCCACCCGTGCCGCCGCCACCTGTTCCTGCGCCGGCACGTGCTCGCCGCCGCGCACGACACCGACCCAAAGGTCATGCGCCATCGCGGAGGCGGCCGCCAGCACCAGGCCCGCCACCACCGCGACTATCGTGGCGAAGGCCACCGCCGACACAAAGGCCAGCATGAAATTTCCCAGCAGCGAATCAGGGCCGCCGCCGATGTACTGAGCGAGCAGCGGTCCGGCCATGTTGCCGCCGGCATCCACGCCTGCGATGGTCGCCGGACCCACGTGGTGCGCTGCCCCAAATCCCAGAAACAGGGTCAACACGTAGAACCCGCCGATGATCGCCATGGCCCAGATCACGGACTTGCGCGCCGCCTGGGCGGTCGGGACCGTAAAGAAGCGCATCAGGATGTGCGGCATGCCCGCCGTGCCGAACACGAGCGCGAGGCCCAGCGAAATCTGGTCCACCGGCGCCTTCAGGTACAGGCCAGGCTCCAGAAAGCGCTGCCCGAGTTCGGCCGCGCTCATCGCCTTGGCCGGATCGCCCAGCAGTTTGGCCACCTGGGCCTGCACCTTTGCATCACCGACGATATCGGCAAGAAACGCAGGCAGCGAGAACCCGTACGGAGTCCACACCAGCATCACGATGAGCAAGGAGGCGATCACAAGCAGCACGGCCTTGACGATCTGCACCCAAGTGGTCGCCACCATGCCGCCGAAGAGCACGTACACCAGCATCAGGACGCCCACGGCGATGACAGACACCTCGTAGTCGATGCCAACCAGCGTCTTGACGAGCACGCCACCGCCGACCATCTGGGCGGTCAGATAAAACGTGGACACGGTAATGACCGACAGCGCGCCGACGACCCGCATTTTCCGCGGCTCGTTGCGGTACGCGAGAATGTCGGCCAGCGTGTACTTGCCGATGTTGCGGCACGGCTCCGCGATCAGGAGCAGGACGGTGACGTAGGCGACGAGCCAGCCGACCGAATACATGAAGCCGTCATATCCGTACTGGGAGATGAGTCCGGCGATACCGAGAAAGGACGCCGCAGAAAGGTAGTCTCCGGCGATGGCCCAGCCGTTCTGCAGGCCGGAGATGCCACCGCCTGCCGTATAGAAATCCGCGGCCGAGCGCACCTTGCGGGCGGCCACGTACGTGATCCACATCGTGAGAACGATGACCGCGGCAAACACGGCAAACGTCACCCAGCGGTACTGGCCGGAGGCCGCCTCGTCGGCATGTGCGCTGAACGGCAGGCTCGCCGCCAGCAGGACAAGGGCCAATAAACCGAAGCGCTGCGGGGCGTTTCTCATGACACCGCCCCCGCACTGGCCTGCTCCACGCTGGCAACGATCTCGGCGGCAAGGCGGTCAAACTCGCGATTGGCGATCCGCGAATACACAAAGGCGACAACCCAGGCCATGACAAATTCCGAGAGGGCGAACAGGAGCCCCACATTGACCACGCCGAACACGCGGATCCGGAACACGTCCTGCCAGTAGGCCGCACCGAAAGGCAGTGCGAAATAGTAGATCACTGAAAAAGCCATGAGTCCCCAAAGGACCCGCGACTTGCGCCGCGCCAGTGTCTGGAATCTCGGATCGGCGATGACACTCGCCCAGTCAACGGCATTCGACATGCAACCCCCCGTACCCGTCCCCATCCATACCGGCGTCGGACCCTTGCGGGCATGACCTCCACGGGCCGCCGGCGATACGGTCCGGCAACGCCGCGACCGCTTTGCGTCAGTTAAACATTAACACCCCTTGCGGGGAAGTCCGCCCACGCCGCGGACTGGGGCGGCCACCCGTTTCGGCAAGCCGATTTGCAGGTCCACCATCCGCTCGTTCACCATGTCGGGCGGCCTTGCGGCCGCGCCGCCCACCGGACCGCAGAAACCGGGCGGCAGCGAGGGCGACTCGCCTGTGGGCCGGCCGCGGAAATTTTGGGAGGAAGAAAGACGATGAGTCACGTGTACCCGGTGCCAGCAACAGTCGCCGCCACGGCAAAAATCAACCGTGCGACCTATCAGCGGGATTACGCGCGATCGGTCGAGGACTCCAGCGCCTATTGGTCGGAAGTTGGGCAGGTGGTCGACTGGATACGCCCGTACACACAGGTCAAGGACGTCAGCTACGACCTTGATAACTTCCGCATCCGCTGGTTTGCCGACGGTGAGTTGAACGTCTCGGCAAACTGCCTCGACCGTCATCTCGCCACGCGCGCGGATCAGACGGCCATCCTCTTTGAAGCAGACGAGCCAGGGGACTCCCGGCGGATCACGTACCGGGAACTGCACCGCGACGTCTGTCGCTTTGCCAATGCGCTCGGCGCACTGGGCGTGACGCGCGGCGACCGCGTGACAATCTACATGCCGATGATCCCGGAGGCGGCCATTGCCATGCTGGCCTGCACCCGAATCGGTGCGGTCCACTCGATCGTCTTTGGCGGCTTTTCACCGGAATCCCTGTCGAGCCGTATCGAAGACTGTGCCTCGAAAGTCGTCATCACGGCCGACGAGGGCGTGCGAGGCGGCAAGAAGATCCCGTTGAAGGCGAACGTGGACGCCGCTTTGCAGCTGGGTGCGGCTGGCGGCATGGTGGAACACGTGGTGATGGTGCGGCGCACCGGGGCGGATGTTCCGCTGGTGGCGGGACGCGACGTGCGCTACGAGACGCTCATGGCGGCGGCAAGCGACGAGCACACCCCGACCGCCATGGGAGCGGAAGACCCGCTGTTCATCCTCTACACCTCGGGCTCTACCGGAAAACCCAAGGGCGTATTGCATACCACCGGCGGCTATCTGGTCTGGGCCACCCACACTTTCGCCAACGTCTTCGACTACCGCGACGGTGACATTTTCTGGTGCACCGCAGACGTCGGCTGGGTCACCGGGCACAGCTACGTGGTCTACGGACCGCTCTCCAATGGCGCGACCACACTCATGTTCGAGAGTGTCCCCAACTACCCGGACCCCGGTCGGTGCTGGGATGTGATCGACCGTCATGGCGTGACAATTTTTTATACCGCTCCCACGGCCATCCGTGCCCTGATGCGGGAAGGCGAAGAGTGGGTCAGCCGGTATTCACGCCGTAGCCTGCGCCTGCTGGGCAGTGTGGGCGAGCCGATCAATCCTGAAGCCTGGGAGTGGTATCACCGTGTCGTTGGCGATCACCGCTGCCCCATTGTGGACACGTGGTGGCAGACCGAAACCGGTGGCATCCTGATCTCGCCGTTGCCAGGTGCCACCGACCTCAAACCCGGCTCGGCCACGCTGCCGTTGTTCGGCGTGCGCCCTGCCATCGTCGACGGCAGCGGCGTCGAGCAGCACGGCGCGGCGGAGGGCAATCTCGTCCTCCTGGACTCCTGGCCGGGCCAGATGCGGACGGTGTACGGCGACCACCAGCGGTTTATCGACACCTACTTCAGGACCTTTCCAGGCACTTACTTCACCGGGGATGGCGCGCGTCGCGATGACGATGGCTATTACTGGATCACCGGACGGGTGGACGACGTCATCAATGTATCCGGCCACCGGCTCGGCACAGCGGAAGTCGAGAGCGCATTGGTCGCCCACCAGGCGGTTGCCGAAGCGGCGGTGGTCGGCTATCCGCATGACATCAAGGGACAGGGCATCTACGCCTACGTCACCCTGAAGGCAGGCCTCGATCCCAGCGATGAATTGCTCGCCGAACTGCGCAAGACGGTCCGGGCACAGATCGGCGCCATCGCCTCGCCCGACGTCATCCAGTGGGCCCCGGGACTGCCCAAGACCCGCAGCGGGAAAATCATGCGCCGCATCTTGCGCAAGATTGCTGCGGACGAGTCCGGGCAGCTCGGGGACACCTCGACGCTGGCGGATCCGAGCGTCGTCCAGCAACTGATCGACAACAAACCACGCTCCTGAAGCATTGGCGCACCTGAATGGACTGCCCGGGCGACATCGCGCGCCGGGCAGTTCACGCGCCCCGCGACGCAGGAGCGGGTACAATCGGCGCTCAAATCCAGAGAGGTTCCGTCATGCAAATTGTCCGCGACGCGGTCGTCCTGATCCATTACACCCTCAAGAACGACGCCGGCGAAGTGCTCGACTCCTCCGCCGGCCACGATCCACTCGCCTATCTGCAGGGCCACGGCAACATCATTCCTGGCCTTGAGGAAGCACTCGAGGGCAAGTCGGCCGGTGACAAGATGCTGGTGTCCGTCCCGCCAGAAAAGGGCTACGGAGTGAAGGACGATGGCCTGATCCAGCAGGTACCCAAGCGGGCGTTCCAGGGCGAGGTGCGCGCGGGCATGCAGTTTACGGCGAGCACGCAGGGCGGCCCGCGCACGGTGGTCGTCACGCGGGTCCAGGGCGACATGGTCACGGTGGATGGCAACCACCCGCTGGCCGGTGAAACCCTGCACTTTGACGTCGAAATCACCGAAGTACGGGCGGCGTCCGAGGAGGAACTGTCGCACGGCCACGTGCATGGGCCGGGTGGCCACCACCACCACTGACCTCGACCCGTTCGCATGAAAAAGGCCCGTCATCGCGACGCGATGACGGGCCTTCTCATTGCTCAGCCAATCTCAGACGAGGCTGAACGGGCTGTACGGCAGACCAAGGTCCCGCGCCACAGCCTCGAAAGTCACCTTGCCCTCGTGCACGTTCAGGCCGTGCGCAAGGCCCGGATCGCGCGAGAGCGCTTCCTTCCAACCCAGATCCGCCAAGGCCCGCACGTACGGCAGGGTGGCATTGGTCAGCGCGAAGGTGGACGTGCGCGGTACGGCGCCCGGCATGTTGGTGACGCAGTAGTGCACCACGCCGTCGACCACATAGGTGGGCTCGGCGTGCGTCGTCGGCCGGCTGGTCTCGAAGCAGCCGCCCTGGTCGATCGCGATGTCCACCATCACGGCGCCCGCCTTCATTCCCTTGACCATGGCCTGCGTCACGAGTTTCGGCGCAGCCGCGCCCGGCACCAGCACGGCGCCGACCACGAGGTCTGCATCACGCACCAGGCTCTCGATCGCATCGGCCGTGGAGTAGACCGTCTTCAGCGTATTGCCAAACTGCGCCGACAATTCGCGCAGACGCTTCACGGAGCGGTCGACCACGGTCACGTCCGCCTTGAGGCCGACGGCCATTTCCGCCGCATGCGTACCGGACACGCCACCGCCCAGCACGACGACCTTGGCCGGGGCCACGCCCGGAACGCCGCCCAGCAGCACGCCAAAGCCGCCGTTCGCCTTCTGCAGCGCGGTTGCACCGACCTGGATGGACATCCGGCCCGCCACTTCGCTCATGGGCGTCAGCAGCGGCAGCGCGCCACCCGGTACGGTCACGGTCTCATAGGCAATGCAGGTCGCGCCCGATGCCACCAGCGCTTCGGCCTGCGCCTTGTCGGCGGCCAGATGCAGGTAGGTGAAGAGGATCTGGCCCTTGCGCAGCATGGCGCATTCGGAGGGCTGGGGTTCCTTGACCTTGACGACCATCTCGGCCCATGCGAACACCTCGGCGGCGGTCGCCAGAATCTTCGCGCCGGCCGCCTCGTAGGCCGTATCGGCCATGCCGATGCCCGCACCGGCCTTCGTCTCCATGGCCACTTCGTGACCGGCCGCGACGAGTTCGCGCACGCCCGCAGGCGTCAGTCCGACCCGGTACTCGTGAATCTTGATTTCCTTCGGACAGCCGATACGCATCGCGAAACCCCCTTCGTGAATGAGAACTTCACTCTAGCGGTCAGTCGTCGGCAGTCTCTTGCCTAATAAAGGCTCTATAGGGGAGAATTGCGCAATATTTCTTCTAAAAAAGACTTTATGACGCAATTTTCTGCCACAAGTCTCGACCGGTATGACCGAATGATCCTACAAATCCTCCAGCGGGAGGGCCGACTGCCCAACAGCGACCTCGCCGGTCGGGTCAATCTGTCCGAGTCGGCGTGCCTCAGGCGCGTACGCGCCCTGGAAGCGTCCGGCCTCATCGAGGGCTACACGGCGATCCTGAACCAGCAGAAGGCGGGGCTCGGGGTCAACGTCTTCATCAGCATCACGCTCGAACGGCAGGAACGCGCGGATATGGACGACTTCGAGCAGGCCGTCCGTGCGGTGCCGGAAGTCATGGAGTGCTATCTCATGACCGGCGAATACGACTACCTGCTGCGGGTGGTCGTCGCCGACACCGCCGATTTCGAACGCCTGCACAGCCGGCACCTCACCAGCCTGCCCCATGTCGCACGCCTGCACTCCAGTTTCGCGCTGCGCCGGGTGCAAAAATCACGCGAACTCCCGGTCCGCTGAGGAGGGTTTTGCATCGGCCGAACTGAACGGCTAACCTGCGCGCTCTTGCTGGGGTGGTCCTTCGGGGCCTGAGACGCGGATGGTCCGCGAACCCTCTGAACCTGATCCGGGTAATGCCGGCGTAGGGAGTGCAAATGCCGACCGAGACCGCCTCGCGCCGCCGTGCGCGTTTCATCAGTTCGTTTTCCCTCGCAGCCAGCGCGCTCGTCGCCGGACATCACGCCATGGCCGCGGCGCCGGCCGAGGCGGATCCTTCCGGCACTCTGGAACCCGTGGTTGTCACGGCGGCCTTGCGGCCGGTGGATGATCTGACGCTGCCTGCCAGCGTGACGGTCCTTGATGCGCGTGAGCTGCAGGGCGCGGGCCAGAGCCACCTGGAGGATGTCCTCTCGCTGGTGCCAAACCTGAATTTCGCGGCCGGCACCAACCGCGCCCGCTATTTCCAGCTGCGCGGCATCGGCGAACTGGATCAATACGAAGGGGCACCCAATCCTTCGGTCGGCCTGCTCGTCGACGAGATCGACTTCAGCGGCCTCGGATCGATGGCGACTCTGTTTGATCTCGACCGGGTCGAAGTCCTGCGCGGTCCGCAGGGCACGCGCTACGGAGCCAATGCCCTGGCAGGGCTTTTGTATCTGACGAGCGCCGCACCGCAGCGCGAGTGGGGCAGCCGCGTTGAAGTGAGCGCCGGCAACTACGGTACCCGTTCGATAGGCGCGGTCCTCACCGGTCCGGTCCCGGATCTTGATTCCTCGTTCCGTCTTGCCGCCGAGCACTACACGTCCAACGGCTACTACCGCAATGATTACCTGCAGCGTAACGACACCAACGGGCGTGACGAGACGACGGTGCGCGGACGCTGGCGCTGGCAGCCCTCGGCCGGCCTGGTGGTGGACC
>CAXBRZ010000088.1:0-8909 GCA_963978075.1 uncultured bacterium
GACCACCGGCGTGGGCGGCGGTGGTACCGGCGGCACGCCACCGCCCCCGCCGCCACAGGCGGCCGTCGTGACCAGAAGACAGGCGAGCGCCGCAACGAGCGCCTTGAGGCGCCTCATGGCGCGGGCGCGGCATAGTGCCGCGAGATGAACTGTTCATGCGTCGGCATGACGTCTACACAATTGCGGATCACGCCACGAACCCCCTCGACAAAATTCCTAAGATCCGCCTCGCCGACCATGTCGACGGCCGGGTGGTACTGGCGCGGCATGAACCCCTGCCCTAGCATGACCTGCACCCAGCTGGTGTAGGCAAACATTTCGTCGTTTTCGCGGAAAAACCGCCCGCTGTCCATGAAAAGATCGATGCAGGTCTGCAGGCGATCGGGAATCGACATGGCCGCGCAATGGCGCCAGAACGCCGAGTCGGTGCGCTCGGTCGCCTTGTAGTGCAGGATCAGGAAGTCGCGGATGCGCTCGTACTCGAAGGCCACCTGCAGGTTGTAACGATCCCGCACGAGCGGACTCAGGCGCCTGTCCGGCATCAGTTCGACGAGCCGGCCGATGCCGGTCTGGATCAGATAGATGCTGGTGGACTCGAGCGGTTCCATGAAGCCGCTCGAAAGCCCCACCGAGACCACGTTGTGGTTCCACTGCCGCTTGCGTCGGCCGGTCGTGAAGCGGATGAGCCTCGGCTCCGCGAGCTTGGCGCCATCGAGGTTCTGCATGAGTTCGGTGTGGGCCGCGTCGTCGTCCATGAAGGCACTGGAGTAGACAAGCCCGTTGCCGGTGCGGTGCTGCAGCGGGATGCGCCACTGCCAGCCGGCCGAGTGGGCGGTGGAGCGGGTGTAGGGCGTGAGCGGCGTGACTGATTCGCACGGCACCGCGATGGCGCGGTTGCACGGCAGAAAGTGCGACCAGTCCTCGTACGGCTCGCCAAGCGCCTGACCGATGAGCAGTGCGCGGATGCCGCTGCAGTCGACGAAGAAATCGCCGGCGACGGTGCGGCCGTCGTTGAGCGACACGGATTCGATGTAACCGGTCTCGGGATGCAGGTTGACCTTGTCGATGCGGCCTTCGGTGCGTACGACGCCGCGCCCTTCGGCGTGCCCGCGCAGGTACTGGGCATAGAGCCCGGCATCAAAATGAAACGCGTGGCCGATTTCGGCGAGTGGTGACTCCGGCATGTCCGGCCGCTTGCGCATAAACCTGTTCTGCCGGCTCGCCGCAGTGTTGATTGAATAGTCGCACAGGTCGTCGATGTGCCCGGCGAGGCGGCGGCGCAGCCAGTAGTGATGGCAGCCGAGCGTGCCGAGGTCGCGTCCGATGACGCCGAAGCCGTGGATGTAGGAGTCACCGACCGCACGCCAGTTGACGAACTCGATGCCGAGCTTGAACGTCCCCTTTGTCTTGCGCAGGAAGTCGTCCTCGTCGATCTTGAGCGCCTGGTTGAACTCCTTGATCGGCGGGATGGTGGCCTCGCCGACGCCGATGGTCGCGATCTCGTCGGATTCGACCAGCTCGACGCGCCAGGTCGGCGGAATGTATTTGGAGAGCGCGGCGGCGGTCATCCAGCCTGCCGTTCCGCCCCCGACGATGACGATCTTGCGCGACGTCGCTTGCATGCCCGGTGCTCCAAAGAAAACGCCCTGCCGGAGGTGACTCCGGCAGGGCGCAGTGTAGCGAATAACGCCGGATCAGAACTTGTAGTTGAATCCGATCAACGTTTCGCGACCGTACGTCTGGTAACCCTCCGGCACCATGAAATACGCCCCGTTGTGGGTGTAGGTCATGCCGTCGTTGTTGGTTTCCGTGCGGTACGGGGTGTCGTTCAGGTTGTTGACCTGCGCGAGGATCGTCAGACCCTTGAGAGAGCCTTCCTGGAAGGTGTAGGACACCTGCAGGTCGGTGATCTTCTCTTCCTGGATGGCTGACACGGAGTTCGTGATCCACACGCCACGGACCTGCGCGAAGAAGTCCGAACGGTAGCGGCGCGCAACACGGGCCTCGAAGCCGTTCTTTTCATAGAACAGCGTCGCGTTCCAGATGCGGCCCGAGAGGCCTTCGAGCGGCCGCGCGAGGTCGGGCTTGCCGGTGCCGTCGATGGCAGGACCCGGCACGTTCGACGCGGCATGCGACCACGTCAGCTGCGCACCGAAGCCGTCCAGCGGCTTGATGAACTGGCCAAAGTCGATCGCCGAGGCGAGCTCGATGCCCTTGACGTAGCCACCCTGGCCGTTCGACGGCGCCGTGAGCACGCCGATGTTGCCCCACTTCGGGTTGATCGGACGGTTCAGGGAGTTCGGGAAGCCCGTGAAGTCGAAGCTGATGTCGGCCTTGTAGATCGAGTTCAGCAACTGCTTGCGGTAGGCGGCGGCAGACACGTAGGTGCGCTTGGTGAAGTAGTGCTCGATCGAGATGTCGAGATCCTTCGACAGCCACGGCCGCAGCAGCGGGTTGCCGCCGTTACCGGTCCACTTGCCCCAGTTGTCGCCCTGCGCGGCGGGGTTGTTGAGATCCTTCGGCGAGATGGAGGCGACGAAGCCGGCGCGCATGTCTTCCATGTTCGGACGAGCGAGCGTCTTCGAGGCCCCGATGCGCAGCAGCGTCGAGTTGCTGATTTCGCCGATGAGGTTGAGGCTTGGGAGCACGTTCGTGTAGCTGGTGCCGAGCATCATCGGCACCGGACCGTTGTCCCAGGCGATGCCCGTCGACTCCTGCTTCGTGCGCACCACCTGCGCGCCCAGGTTGCCGTGCCAGGGGATCGCGGCATTGAACTTGAGGCCCATCTTCGCAAAGCCCGTCGAGACGGTCTCGGTGACCGACCAGATGCGGCCGGGCGATGAACTGACGTTCACCGGCTCATGCACGTACACGCCGGACTGCATGGCCTGCAGCGCGTTGAAGCTGATCATCTGCGGCACGCCGCCGAAGGCGAGGCTCACCGGTGCCTCGAGGAAGCCCGAGGGGATCGGGGCGCACACGTCCGAGGCCCACGCGTTCTCGGTCAGGCACGGCGTCGCGTCCGCGAGCGCGTAGATCTCCTGCGTGAAGGCGTAGTCCTTCGCGCGGTGCGCGATGTTGACGCCGAACTCCACCGAGTTGAACGCACCGAACTCGAGGTCATGCTGCGTCGAGAGGCGCAGGGCGCGCGTCTCGTCGGTCATATGAACCGGTGAAAGCGAGCCGGTTTGAGGCAGGCCTGCGGCGGTCTTGCCCCACGAGCTGAAGCCTCGCAGGAACACGTTCGATGGGTTCGACAGGTCGATGCCCGGCGTGTAGCTCAGGAAGCCGTCGTTGACGATCGGCGTGTGGAAGTTCACAAGGTCGATCGGGTGGTTCGCCGAGGCGTACAACTCCGCGACGGTCTCATCGCGCTTGGCCTTCGAGAAGCTGAGGTCAGCCACCGTCGTCCAGCCGCCCGAGCGGAACTCGTTGTTGAAGCCGAGGGCGTACAGGTCATCCTTGCGGTAGTTGCCGCGCGAGACGATCAGCGGATCCTCGTTGTGCCAGTTGCCGCTGGTGACGTAGGTCGCGTCGCCCTGCGTCGTGACACCCTGGTTGCCGAAGAAGGTGCCCTGTCCCGGGATGCCGGACCAGTCCGGCGGGCTCAGGTTGGCCTGGAACTCGCGGCCTTCGACCGACTGCTTGAACTTCGAGTAGTACAGGTCGACGGTGCCGTGGTACGAGTCGTTGGGCTTGAACTCGAGGACGGTCATGAAGCTGTCACGGACGTGCGTCGTGGACATCACGCCCATCTCGAAGCCGTTGGCCGTGTTCAGGCCCAGGCCCGGACCGGGCTGCCCGGCGTAGTTCAGGCCTGGCAGGGGATTGGTGCCCCAGATGCGCTGGTCGGTCCACCACCAGCCCTTGGCATACTTTTCCTGGCCCGGGCTGTCGAGGTGCGCAAAGCCCACGGCGAGGCCGATGGTGTGGTCGGCGAACTGGTTCACGTAGGAGAAGCTGGCGCGGCCACCCTCATCCTTCGAGCCCGGCACGAGGGCGCCGTTGGAGTTGCGCGAGCCGCGCATGTTCACGTTGCCGGTCACGCCCTTGAAATCAAGGGGGCGGATCGTCTGCAGGTTGATCGTGCCCGAGAGGCCCTGCATGCCGAGGGCCGCATCCGGGGTCTTGTAGACGGTGACCTGACCGATCAGTTCGGAGGGGAACTGGTCGAACTCGACGCCGCGGTTGTCACCGGTCGAGACGAGTTCGCGTCCGTTCAGGAGCGTGACGCCGTACTTCGGCGCCATGCCGCGGATGTTGATGCCCTGCGCGCGGCCGTCGACACGCTGCGCGGTGAGACCCGGCAGGCGGGCGAGCGAGTCGGCGATGCTGGTGTCCGGCAGCTTGCCGATGTCCTCGGCGGTGAGCACTTCGACGATCGATTCGCTCTCGCGCTTGATGGCGACGGACGTTTCGATCGAGTGACGGATGCCCGTGACGACGACGTCATCGAGTACCTCATCGGAGGCGGGCTTCGCCTGCGAGAAGGCCGCGGCCGGCAGCAGCAGTGCCGCGATGGCAGCGGCAACGGGCCTGAGGCGGTAGGCGGACAGAGACTCCAACGAGCGCGCGCTCTTTTTCATGTAGATGTTCCCCTCGGCAATGGAATGCCACAAAACAGACAAACCCAAACCAACCGGGCTGCGGTGGGATCCCCTCCCGCTGCAAGCCCTGGCAATCCTCAGTCAAAGCGTCGTTTCGACGCATAAAGCGTGGAAACGATTCCAACCCCATGGTCCCAACCTTACCGCCCGGTCATCGGGTTGTCAATGAGTGGTTATAACCAATCCGCGGCCCCCTCCGGTGGCGTGGCGTTGGGGCGACGGTGCATCCGGCCGCGGAAAACCGTGGTTTCTGCGCAAATTTCAGCTTTTGTTCATGCGCCTGTGGCCGTTGGACAGGCTGTGTCCGGTGCGCAACGGTCTAGATTGGTATTGTCAGAGCGCAAACGCGGGCCCGGAGACCGTCGCCACCGTGCCGGCCTCCAGATGGAGGCGGGCAGAGCGTCGCCCGAGCCGCAGGCTGAGATCGGTGGCGTCCGTGCCGGTGTTTTGCAGCACAAGGGTCACCTGGCGACGGGCCTGGTCGGCGAAGGCCACGCTGCGGATCGTCTCGGCAGAACTCGTGCTGCCGATGACCCTCGCCCCGGGCCTGACGAAGCGGGCGATGTGGGCGAGCGCGTAGTACTCGGCGTGGCGCTCGATGCTGCCGTCGGCGCCGAGCGTCACGAGGCCGCGGCAGTTCTTGCAGCCGCCGACATGCGGACCGTGGTCCTCGTCGAGCGCCAGGTTCCACAGCAGCACCGCCCGTGCGCCTGAGCGGATGCCATCGATCAATACGGTGCCGACCATCGAGCGGAAGGTGTCGGGCCATTCCTTCTGCCAGTCGCCGCTTGAACACTCCGTGATGTAGGCGTCTTTGCCGGGTGCGGCGGCGCGCACCCATTCCTGCACTTTCGGTGACCCCCCGTAGCAATGCCAGGCGACGCCCTGTACGTGGCGCGCTGCCTGCGGATGGGCCAGCACGGACAGGGGAGAGCCTGGCTGGGTCCAGTTGTGGTCCCACTCGAGGAGTTGCGGGCCATCGGGGCGTTTCGCGAGGCGCGGACCGAGCGCCTCGATGATGAACCGCGCGCGGTCCGCGGCATCGAGGCGCATGCTCGCGTAGTCGGGGGCTTCGTACGCCGGCTCGTTCTGCACGGTGAGGGCGTACAGCGGTATGCCCGCCGCGGCATAACCGTCGGCAAAGCGCAGCAGATAATCGGCGAATGCCGCGTAGTACTGTGGCCGCAGATGTCCGCCGACGAGGCTCGAGGAACTCTTCATCCACGCCGGCGCGCTCCATGGCGAGGCCATGATGCGCAGTTGCGGATTGACGGAACGGGCCTCGCGCATCAGCGCGCGCACTTCCAGCGTCTCCGGTGCGTCCTGATAGGAGCGCAGGGACGGATCGGCCGTGTTGCCGTCGGTGTCATCCAGCGTGTAGTGCCGCTGCGAGAAGTCCGAGCCGCCGATCGTGACCCGCATGACGTCGAGGCCAAGTCCGTGGCGCGCGTCGAATATCTCGGCCAGGAAGGCGCGCCGCGCGCCGCCGCGCAGGCGCTGGTTGATCAGCGCGGCGGACGCGTCCGTCATGGCCGCGCCGACGCCGAGAAATTCCTGCAGCGGCTGCGCGGGATCGACGGTCACCGACGGCCCCTCGGCCGCAGGCATCGTCTGCCAGCGCAGATCGGCGGACCGTTGCAGCGGGTGTGCGCCATCCGGGCTCGTGAGCCACACCTGCCAGGGGGCTCCGCTCACGCCGAAGGCAGCGCACAACGCGGCAAGTCCCGCGAGGCCGCGTGCGTGCCTTGGGCGACGATGGCGGTTTGGTAACGGTTCCATTCTGCCGCGGAATATAATTCAATGGCGCTTCCGCCCCAAGAGCAGCAAGCGCATGACGACCATACGCGACGTGGCACGCCTCGCCGGAGTGGGCCTTGGAACCGCATCGAGAGTCGTGAGCGGCAAGGGCTCCGTCTCGCCGGCAACGGCCGAGAAGGTGCGCCGCGCGATCGCGGAACTGGACTTCACGCCCTCCCACTCGGCGCGTGCCCTGCTGTCGGGCTCCACGCAGATGATCGGCGTGTACATCCCGCTGCTCAAAGGCTCCTTCTACCCGAACATCCTGCAGACGATCGACAGCGAACTGCGTGCCGCGGACCGCCACATGGTGGTGGCGTTCGGACGCGAGGCCACCGATACCCGTGCGGAAGTGTGCGAGGGTGCGCGCTTTCTGATCGAGCGCGACTGCGACGGACTCATCGTGATGAGCAACGCACTCACCGCCGAGGACGTGCAGGAATTCCTCCGGCGGCAACCGAACCTCGTGGTCCTGAACTCGTCGTTCGAGGCACTGGCGGACCGCTGCTTCACGGCGGACCACCGCGCCGGCGGCCGTCTGGCGGCAGAGGCGCTGCTGGGCCATGGACACCAGAGGATCGCGGTCATCGGCGGACCTGCCACCTCGCCGGACAACGCAGAGCGGCTCGAGGGTTTTCATGCGGCGCTGCGCGAGGCGGGCATCGCAGCGGAGGGCGTCCCGAGCGAAGCGTCGGACTTCTCGACGGCCGGCGGCTATGCCGCCGCCTGCCGGTTGTTCGAGCGGGGCGTCGATTGCACTGCGCTGTTCTGTGCCAACGACGAGATGGCGGTGGGGGCGCTCGCGTGTTGTGCCGAGCGCGGACTGCGCGTGCCGGCGGACGTGTCGGTGATCGGATACGACGACACGCCGACCGCCGAGTTCGCGGTGCCGCGGTTGACGAGCGTGCATATGCCGATCCGCGAGGTGACTCAGGCCGCGACGCGCATGCTGCTCAATCGCTGCTATGACCTCGGCCTTGGGGTGGAGCGGCAGTTCGGCGTGACCGTGACGGTGCGCGCCTCGCTGGGCCCGGCGCCGGCAATGCATCGATAAGGCGGGTTGGGCGGAAAGATTGGAAACCTTTCCAGTCGTAGTTTAAGGTAGGCACCGCGTTGGGCGCGATGCGCCGCGCGGCGACCGGGGCGTCGCAGAAGCATTCGATCGAGCGGAGGGGGAAGGCATGCGGATTCAAGAGATCATCCCGGGTCGCCGGGGGCGGACGCTCGCGCGCGTCGGGGTACTGGCGGTGTTTGCCCTAGCGGCCGTGGCGGAACCGCCGGAGTCGCAGACCGTCCATCCTTCCCTGTGGCCTGCGGCGAAGTCCCCGCCGCTCGTCGATGCCGCCACCGAGGCGCGCATCGCCGCCATCGTGAAGCGCATGTCGCTGGAGGAGAAGGTCGGCCAGACCATCCAGAGCGACATCAGCAGGGTGACGCCGGCGGGCGGGCGCGTGATGCGAGGAGCCGTGCGCTTCAGCGGCGGCCGTCAGGGCGCCGACGATGGCCAGCGAGAGAGCGATCGAAGAAATCCGAAGGGACATGGCTTCCTCCTGCGTCTGACGATCGAGCAGACAGGACTCTAGGCCGATTTCACGCTCGTGAACAGTGCTGGTGGGAAAATTGTTGCCTCTGTGACGAATGTGACCACTTTCCGACCGCACTTGATTACAGAGAGTAATGGGATCGCGCTCATGGCCACGGACGGTGGCCAAGCCCAGACCTAGGACTCGGTGCGCAGCACTCTCAGGTGAGCCCGACGCCCCACCTCGACGACGTCGGTCTCCACCTCGCGCGGCCGCGCGGCCTCCCGCACGGCTTCCGCGAGCGCCTCGAGGTCGTCGTTCGAGGGCCTCAGAGCGTCTGGGTCGGGCTCGAGCCGCACCACATCCCAGCCACGCGGCGCGGTCATGCGGACGGCGTGCTGCTCGCACAGGTCGTAGCAGTGCGGCTCGGCGTAGGTGGCCAACGGACCGAGAACGGCCGTCTGGTCGGCGTAGACGTAGGTGAGCGTGGCAATAGCCGCCCGCTGGCAGGAGGGCTTGGAGCAGCGTCGGACCGGACTCACGGCGCTGACACTACGGCGACCAACCGACCACAGCCCGCAGCGGCACGCCGAGTGCCACGAGGTCGTCGAGCCCGCCTCCTGGAGTGGTCCTGGACGCCGCGCGTCAGCGCACGCTGGAGCCCGGCTGCACAGCGACGGTCGGCACCGTCGAGGTGGCCCGTTGTGGGAGCACCGGAGACAGCGCCAGCATCGGCCCGTCGGCGAGCAACTGGGAGGCCACGTGCGTCGCGAACACCGGTCCACCCGAGAGGGGGGTCACGACGGCGGATGCGGTGGGGTCGTTGTCACTTGCCGGCAGATCCACCCAGCGCAGCGCTCCCCCGGGAATGGTGAGGCTCCGCGTCCAGGGGGCTCCCGACCCGTACACGCTGATGCTGACCGTCGCCGGCGCGTCAGGTGCCACGAGAGCGATCCGGTGTCGGGTGCCGGACCCCGAGGAC
>CAXBRZ010000089.1:0-8843 GCA_963978075.1 uncultured bacterium
GGACTCCTATCACCACCCCTCCCGCGGTCAGGTCACGGACATTCCGTCCGCCCACGCCCCCTGACCATCAAACTGCCGACAACGACGGCGCTGTTCGAACGATCGCGATATGCTCTGTTCGGGGAATCCTTGCAAACATCGTTGCTTCGCTTGCGGTTGCGCCCCGCTTTTTCAGGGAATGCTCATGAAATCTCGTGCCGCGTCTCTTCCACGCTGTCTGCTCGGCTTGGCGATCCTGCTGGGCGCCCCAAGTACCTCGTTGGCTGCCGATCCCGCCAGCGAGCTCTATTCGAGCTACTGGAGCGCGCGCTTGCGCCTTGAGCCGCAACGTGCCGTCCAGTTGGGAGAGCGCTCGGCACTGGACCAGTTTGACCGGTCGCTGGAAGACGATTGGCGGAATGACATGATCGCGCTGCTTGACCAATACAGGGTGTCGATCGCAACTCTCGCCCAGAATCCGTTGTCGCAGAAGAACGGGCGCAGCCTGTCGATCCTGCGCGCGGAGGTGGACGAGGACCTCGGCTTTTATTCAAGCCCCGCCTTCGTGCTGTCGAGGCGACTTCCAATCGACCAGTTCCAGGGGCCTCATCTTGCCTACGCACAGGACGCCTCCGGCTCGGGAGCCGTTTCGTTCAATAGTGTGGCGGACTACGATCTTGCCTTGCGGCGGGCGGACGCTTTTGCTCGATGGGCGGACCAGGCGATCGTGCGCCTTCGCGAAGGCTTGAGTCACGGGATTGTCCTGCCGACGCTGGTGGTGGAACGCGTACTGCCTCAACTTGAGGTCCATCTCAGACCTGCACCCGAGGACACGGAGTTCTGGCAGCCGATCCGCTCCATGCCGGATTCCTTTTCCGTGTCCGACCAGCAACGCCTTACCGCGGCCTACAAGCAAAAGATTTCCGCGATCATCCAGCCGGCGTATCGGCGATTGCACGATTTTCTCGCCGAGGAGTACCTCCCGCATGCCCGACGAAGCGTCGGCCTCGGCGACCTCCCGGGCGGTGGAGAACTGTACGAGCACCTCGTCCGCTTTCACACCACGACCCATCTGTCACCCCTGGAGATCCACCAATTAGGCCGAAAGGAAGTCGAGCGCATCGGCCACGAAATCGACCGTGTGAAAAAACGATTGGGTTTTCGTGGCTCACGACAGGCCTTCTATGAGTCCGTCCGTACGAACAAGGCCTTGCACTTTGACTCGCCCGAGGAGGTCATTCCGGCCTATCAGGCGGCAGCCGCACGTATCGTTCCGCGTCTGCCCGCCCTGTTCGGAATACTGCCGCGCATGCCTTATGAGATCCGCCCGCTGCCGCCGGACTCTTCGGGCGCGTTCCAGGGCAATGGCGACTATGCGGCGCCGGCCGCTGACGGTTCGCGGCCCGGCATCCTCTGGATGAACACCCACTCGCCGGGGGTGCAGGACCGCTACGACGTCATGACCATCTCCCTGCACGAGGGCCGACCCGGACACCACTTTCAGGCGTCGGTCGCGCTCGAACAGGCAGACCTGCCCGCATTCAGGCGATCGGGCAACTACACAGCCTTCATCGAGGGCTGGGGCTTGTATGCCGAGTCGCTCGGAAAGGAAATGCGGCTCTTCGACGACCCATGGCAATACTTCGGGCATCTGACCTACGCCATCCTGCGTGCCAACCGGCTGGTCATCGATACGGGTCTTCATGCCTACGGATGGTCCGTCGAGGATGGCGTGCGCTGGATGACGGAGCATTCCTCAATGACTGCGCAGCAGGCGCGTGATGAAGTTGAGCGCTACGTGGCCTATCCCGGTCAGGCGTTGGCCTACAAGGTTGGGGAACTCAAGATCCGGGAACTGCGCACCTATGCCGAACGCACACTGGGGCCACGGTTTGACGTTCGCCGCTTCCATGACCGGGTGCTGCAGGGAGGGCCTGTACCCCTCTTCGACCTAGAGCAGGACATCCACCTCTGGGTACAGGAAGAGTCCGGCCATGCCGGCCACTCGGCAGTTCGCTGAATGACATCCGCGATCGAGGCCACGTACCGGCGATATCCTCCGGTCCTTCGAGTCGGTCGACAGGATATCGCTGTTTCAAGAGGACCTCATGCACGCGAAGGGTGACATGGACAACGCGCTGCTGCAGGCAACCGAAGCACTTCGCGCCGGAAGGTTGCGTACGGCATCGCTCGTTGCTGTCGAACTCGTTAAACGCTACCCCGACGATCCCCGCCCCTTGGCCCTGATGGCCAGCGTCCACCTTCACGCGGACCGCCCGGACCTTGCACTGACTTGCCTCGACAGAGCAGCTGCCCTCGCGCCATCGGATGCCGCACTTCAGATTCGCCGCGGACAATGTCAGGCGCGCCTGGGCTTTCGCAAGGAGGCCCTCGCCAGTGCAGCGATCGCCGCGGCGCTCCCGCTGACCACCGCCGCGCTGCTTGATGGCCTTGGCACCCTTTACGCCCACTGCGACGAACCGGCCCGCGCGCTGCCGCTGTACGAACGCGCGGTCGCCCTCGCGCCCGACACATCCGATTACCGGTACAACCTCGCGACCGCACAGCGCATGGTCGGACAACTCGTGGAAGCCGAGGCTTCGTTAGACGAGGTCATCAACGCCCGCCCGGAACACGGTGCAGCGCACCTCACCCGCGCCGACCTGCGCCGGCAAACGCCACTCAAGAACCATGTCGATGTGATCAGGGCACAACTTGCGCAGCCCCGCAATGCGGACCCGGTTCCCCTTTGGTTCGCGCTCGGCAAGGAATTGGAGGACCTTGGCGATTACCCCGCGGCATTCGACGCCTGGACGCAGGGAGCGAGGCTGCAGCAGCGGGCTTCGCGTTACAACGTTCAGGAGGACGTGCGCACGCTAGCGCTGCTCAGGGAACATCACACCACGGAACGATTGCGGTCTGAACCGGCCGGCCATCCATCGATTGCCCCTGTATTTGTCATCGGACTTCCCCGCAGCGGCACCACACTCGTGGAAAGCATTCTGGGCGCACATCCCGAGGTCTGCACACCCGGCGAAATCCCCGCCTTTCCGAACAGTTGCATCGCCTCGCTGAATGCTCTGGGCCATCGTCAATTGAACAAGTCGGAATTCGTTGAGCGGTCGCTCGAGATTCCCGCACTTGAACTGGGAGGGCGCTATCTTGACGCGGCCCTCCCACAGGTCTCCGACAAGCCTCGTTTCGTCGACAAGTTGCCGCTCAATTATCTGTATGCCGGATTGATTCACCGGGCGCTACCGAGGGCGCGGATTGTCCTCCTCATGAGAGACCCACGTGACAGCTGTCTTGCCATGTACAAGACGCTGTTCACGGCAGCCTACCCATTCTCCTACGACCTCGCGGACCTCGCGGACTATTACACCGCCTGGACCCATCTCATGGCGCACTGGCGGACCGTGCTCGGCAACAGCCTCATGACCATCCGTTACGAGGACCTCGTCACGCGAACAGCAGACGTGGTGCGTGAATTGCTTGACCACTGCCAACTGGAATCGCATCCGGCCTGCCTCAACTTCACCGGTCGCAAGGGACAGGTCGCCACCGCAAGCGCCGCACAGGTCCGCCAGCCGGTCTATGCCACCTCCATGGGCAGCTGGCGCCATTACCAGCAAGAACTGGCGCCTCTGATCGAGCGCTTGCGCAACTCCGGCGCACTGGACGATTGACGACCGGAAATTGGAGTAGACTCGGGCCGGTTCAAAACCGCTATTCCAATAACTTGACATTTCGAGGGGACTTACATGCTCAGCGTCAGCGCGAACGGAACCCACTTGAGACGCCTGTCTTCCGGCCGGCTCAGCGCAGCGATCGCGCTGACTCTCGCCAGCGCCGCCACGCTTGCCGAGCAAGCGGCCCTTGGCGCTTCCGATGTGCTGGAGGAAATCACCGTTACAGCCCAACGCCGCGCGCAGAGCGTGCAGGACATTCCCTACAACATCAGTGTCGTCGGCGCAGACGAACTGCTGCGTACGGGCACAACGGGCCTGAATTCACTGGCCCACGTCGTCCCGGGCCTCATTGGCGTTGACGCCGGCCCCGCCGCCCGCGGCAATACCAACGACCTGACCCTGCGCGGCCTGCGCACGGACGGCCCGGGTGGCGCCGGCAACAACGGCGCCGACATTCCGGCCCAGACAGTCAACTCCGTCTCCACCTACTTTGGCGAGACGCCCGTCTTCTTCCCCATCGCGCTGCACGACATCGAGCGCGTCGAGGTCCTGCGCGGGCCACAGGGCACGCTGTACGGCTCCGGCGCACAGGCGGGCACCATACGTTTCATCCCCAAGCGACCCACCTTTGACGGATTCTCGGGCGAGGTGAGCGCAAGCGGCAGCAAGACCACGGGCGCCGAGGGTTCCGGCAACGGCACCGTCGACCTCGTCCTCAACATGCCCCTGAGCGACCGCCTGGCATTGCGCGTGGTGGCGGGCGACGAGCACCTCTCCGGCTTCATCAATCAGGTCGCCCTGTGGCAGCGCGACAGCACCGCCGTACTTGCACCGGCCACCCGCAGTGTCGCCGGCGACGTGACCAGTGGACCGGTGATTGCGCCACCCCGACGCGGCACCAACAGTTCCGACCAGATGTATGCGCGTGCCGCGCTGCGCTGGCAACCAAAGGATGGCGTCGACATCGAAGTCGACTACCTGCACCAGCATACGAAAGTAGCGGACGTGCAGACGTCCAACCCGACCTACCCCGGTTGCACGGTCGATCTCAGCATTGGTCGGGACTGTGGCATGGACGGTTCCACCGCAATCTATCCGAATGCGTCGTTCAGTGTTCCCAAGGGTGGCACTTATGACGCAACGAACGCCGCACTGCAGCCTTATGAGGACACCATGGACCTCGGCAGCATGGTGGCCACCGTCGATCTTGGGCTTGCAACGTTCACGAGCGCCACGTCCGTCTACCATGACGACTCGAAGGCCACGACCGAGATCATCGGCAATTTCGTGGTCCCTGGCGCCAACAACTTCCTGACCTACCCTTACTACCAGAACTACCCTCGCGCGCTGGGCCTTGAAATCACACCCGTCAGCGAGAACGCGTTCACGCAGGAACTGCGCCTCGTCTCCAACCATGGGACCCGGTTCGACTATGTCGTCGGCGCTTTCTACCGCAACCAGCGCGTCACCTCCGACACCCGCCAATACTTGCCGGGAATCACGCAGTACCTTGCGGATGTCGGCATGCCGCAGCCGGCGGAGGTTGCCGCCGCCATGCCGGATCTGGAGTTCAACTACGATCGGCGCACGCGGTTTGTGGACGAGGCACTGTTCGGCGAACTGACCTACCACGTCACGCCGCGCTGGCAGGTGACGGGTGGTGCCCGCTTCTTTCACCAGTCGTTCGACAACACGACCGTCCAGCAGATTCCGCTGTGCGGCGCCGGCTGCTCGGCCGATTTCACCGATCCGACCGGTCGCAGCGTCGGGCAGGTCCACACCGCCATCAGCGACCACGTAATCAAGCTCAATTCTTCCTTTGACCTGGACGCCACGACGAAGCTGTACGCGACCTATTCCGAGGGATTCCGTCGCGGCGGCGCCAACGCCCTGCCAACGACGGGCGCCTATGCCTCGTTGCCTGAGTTCCAGACCTTCAAGCCTGATCTTGCCAAGAACTATGAGGCGGGCATCAAGGGAACCGCGATGGGTGGTCGTCTGCGCTACAGCGCGGACGTCTTCCTCATCAATCTCAGGGATTTCCAGTTCGCCTTCAGCACACTCGCGGGCATCCCCGCCACCTACAACGGCGGCTCCGCGCGTTCCAAAGGCACGGAGATCGAAGTCGAGGCGCGCCTGAGCCCGCGCCTCTCCCTCTCGGTGGGACACTCCTACACCAAGGCGGAAGTCACGCGCGACATCACCTTGTATGACCTTGGTTTCTGTGGCGAGCCGACCTGTCTGCTGGCATCACTGAAATCCGGCGCCTCCCTTCCGGGCGTTCCCAAGCAAACCCTGAACTTGGCGCTCGACTACCGGATTCCGTTGGGTGAGAGTGCCAGTGCATGGTCCGTGAATGCCCACGCGGACGCGGTCTATCGCAGCGCTGCCAGTTCCGTCATCGATCCCACTTCGCGCAGTTACTGGGAAATTCCTGCCAGCACGATGGGCAATGTCGCCCTGTCCTTCAGCCGCGACCAGGCACTCAGCTATGATGTTTTCGTCAACAATGTCTCCAATGCCGCAGGCTATAGCGGCGGACGAGGCACGGCGCAGGACCCGGTGACCCTGCAACCGCTGCCAAACTTCACGGCAACACGAGTGGTGGCCCGGCCGCGCACGATCGGGCTGAGGTTGCGCTACCGCTTCTGAGCAGTGACACCCACGCCCCTCTCGCACGAAGTCGCGACGATTCCCCCCCCTGGCGCCCAGGGAGGGGAATCGGTAGGGCATGTCGGGCGCCTCGATCGAGACTTTTGATGCCTCACGGCGCGAGCGAATGATTCGTAGATACGCCTTCAGATCCCTCTGTACGGAGTTTTACCTTGTCATTCCAGAATGAAACCAAGCGCCGCATGACCGGCAGTGAAGCCCTCGTCGAAGCCCTGCGTATCGAAGGCGTCCAGCACATCACCGGGATCGTCGGATCGGCCTTCATGGATCCTCTGGACCTGTTTCCGGCAGCGGGTATCCGCTTCGTGCAGGTACGCCACGAGCAGAGTGCCGCACTCATGGCGGAGGGATACGGACGCGCGAGCGGTCGTCCGGGCGTCTGCATCGGCCAGAATGGCCCGGGCATCACCAACCTCGTGACCGGCATCGCCAGCGCGTACCTCAATCACACGCCTGTGGTGGTCCTCACCCCGGCCGTGCTGACCACGGCGATCGGGACCTGTGCATTTCAGGAGATCGACCAGATGCGCCTGCTCGCGCCGGTGGTGAAATGGCAGATGCAGGTCAATCGACCGGACCGCATGGGTGAGGCCATCCGTGGCGCCTTTCGTGCCGCCGTGGCGCTGCGCGGACCTGTGCAGGTCGATATACCGCGCGACACCTATTACGGCGAGTGGGAAGAGGCGGAACTTGCGCCGGCGCAGTACCGTACGGACGGCCGGTTTGGCGGAGCCCCCAGCGCCGCCATCGCCGAGGCCGCCGCATTGTTGCGCACGGCGAGACATCCGGTGATTCTCGCCGGCATGGGCGCAGTGGATGCGGATGCAGGCCGCGATCTTGCAATGCTTGCCGGGCGCCTGTGCGCACCCGCCGCTTGTGTTTGGCTGCACAACGACGCATTCCCCTCACCGCACCCGCTGGCCCTGGGGCCGATCGGCTATCAGGGCTCCGAGGCAGCCATGAAGGTGCTGAGCCGCGCCGATGTCGTACTCGTGATGGGATCGCGTCTCAACGCCTTCGGCACGACACCCCAGTACGGACTCGATTTTTTCCCCGCCGGTGCAAAGCTCATCCACAACTCGATCGACCCGCTGGAACTTGGCGCCATCCGGCCCATTAAGGTCGGACTCATCGGCGATTGTGGCGAGGTGACGCGGCAGCTGCTCGCGGCGCTTGACGGGCATGAGCCTCCCTTCTCGCAGGCACAGCGACTGCAGGAAGTGGCGAACGAGAAGGCCGCTTGGGACGCCAAACTCCGGGCCATGTCGATCGTCGATACAGACCCCATCGCACCACGCCGCGCGCTTTGGGAGATCGCGCGCTCCGTGCCGCCCGACACCCACGTCTGCGCCGATGTCGGCAATATCAGTGGGGCCTGCAACTCCTATTTCACGGAGTTCCAGCATGCGCGCCGCTTCTTCGGTGCGGGCAGTCTCGGTGGCATCGGCGTGGGCTATCCCACCGCGATGGGCGTCAAGCTCGCCAAGCCGGATGCCCCGGTACTGGCCCTCGGCGGGGACGGGGCATGGAGCATGACGCTGCAGGAAGTGATGACCTCGGTGACCGAAAAGATCCCCCTCGTTGCAGTCGTCTTCAACAACGGCGTCTACGGCGCAGAGCGCCGCAACCAGTACGACTTCTATGGCGAACGCTACTTCTACACCGATCTCGATAATCCGAGTTTCGCGGAAGTGGCGGCGGCGATGGGCGCGCACGCAGTGCGGATCCGCAAGGCCGAAGACATCGGCCCGGCGATCCAAGCTGCATTTGCCTGCGGCAGGGCGGCCGTTGTCGAGATCGATGTCGATCCCAAGGCCCTGAACGAGCCCTACCGGCGCGATGCCCTGAAACTGCCGCGCAGTGTCATGGAGCGTTACGCCCGCTAGCCGCATCCCCCTCCGCGCACTCCCAACAACCCAGCGCCAGCGTAGCTGGAGGGCTGTCTCCTACGGATCAACGCCATGACCGATGACGCCGATTCCACCACTCCGGCCCTGCAGCGCTCGCTGAAGGAGCGGCATATGCGCATGATCGCCCTCGGCGGAGTCATCGGGGCCGGACTCTTCGTGGGCAGCGGCGTCGTGATCCAGGCCACAGGCCCCGCCGCGGTGCTGTCTTTTGCGCTCACCGGCATCGTTGTCGTGATGGTCATGCGCATGCTCGGCGAGATGGCCGCGGCGTACCCCTCGGCCGGTGGATTCTATGAATACAACCGCCTGGCACTCGGCCCGCTCGCCGGATTCATGACCGGTTGGATGTACTGGTATTTCTGGATCATCGTGCTGGCACTCGAATCCGTTGCCGCCGCAGGACTCCTGCAGTTCTGGTTTCCCCACGTGCCCGCGTGGCAATTCACTTTGGCGGTCATGTCCCTCTTTACGGCACTGAACCTGCTCTCGGTCCGTACCTGGGGAGAGGCGGAATACTGGTTTGCGTCGATCAAGGTTGCGGCCATCGTCGTCTTTCTGGCCGTCGGTACTGCCGCCATACTGGGGCTGTACC
>CAXBRZ010000090.1:0-8835 GCA_963978075.1 uncultured bacterium
TCCAGCAGGGCGTCCTGCACCTCGCTGTTGAGCAGGTTGAGATCCGGCTGCGAGGTAAGGAAGTTATGCAGGTAGTACTGACCACGACGCGCATCCCACGTCCATGCCGGGCCCACGAAAACGGATTGCCAGTTGTTGGGGGGAGAGCCGTCAGGCTTGGGGTCCGCCCATACGTACCAGTCGGCGCGTGCGCAGTTCCGGTCTGAACGACTTTGCACAAACCAGGGATGCTGATCCGAGGTGTGAGAGTACACCTGGTCGATGATGACCTTGAGACCGAGTTCATGGGCCCGCGCGAGCAATCGGTCAAAATCCGCAAGACTCCCGAACATCGGGTCCACGTCGCAGAAATCCGCGACGTCGTAACCAAAATCCCGCATGGGCGAGCGGAAGAACGGCGAGATCCAGATCGCATCCACCCCAAGTTCCGCCACATAGGGCAGGCGCTCGATGATGCCCGGCAGGTCGCCGATGCCGTCGTGATTGCTGTCGGCGAAACTACGCGGGTAGATCTGATAGATGACCGCGCCACGCCACCAGGGACGGGTCATGACTTGAGGGGTGCACGCGCCAATGACGCCGCCAAGAAGAATGCTGCGGCTGCGATTGCCATCACCCCGACAGGATCACCGGGAAAGAGACGATGAACGATCGGCCCCATGCACAGCGACACGACGATTTGCGGCAGGACAATGAAGAAGTTGAAGATCCCCATGTACGTGCCCAGCTTGGTATACGGGATCGCACCGCAGAGCATGGCGTAAGGCATGGCCAGCACCGACGCCCACGCCATGCCGATCCCTACCATCGACACGTACAGGATGGACGGGTCAGTGGAGAAGAGGAACGCGGCGAACCCGAGCGCGCCGGCCACCAGGTTGAGGGCGTGCAGCCGCTCGCGGCCGAAGCGCTCGGCGAGCCGCGGCAGCAGGAAGGCGTGCAGGGTTGCCACCACGTTGTAGACGGCGAACAGTACCCCCACGTGATCCGCCGCCGTGTTGTAGGCCGGCGAGCCAGGCACCGTGGCGCCAAAATGATGCCATGCCACGGCCGGGGTGCCGTAAATCCACAACAGGAAGAAGGCAAACCAGGAGCAAAACTGCACGAGCGCGAGGCGTCGCATCGGTCGCGGCATCCCGAGAAGATCGGCCCACAGTTCCCTCGCCGCCGCAAAACGGGGCTTGGGGGAACCCGCAGCCGACACGGGATCACCGAGAGGGGCCGAGGACGACGCGAGTCCGGAATCTCCAGCCTCGAATTGCGCCAATTGCTGTGGCGAATATTCCCGCGTGGTGGCGATGGTGTAGAGCACCGCGAGCAGCAGAGCTCCGGCGCCGATGTAAAAGGACAACCGTACGGTCAGGGGCAGGTGCCCGGCAGCACCCTCGTCGGACATCCCGAACACATGGGAGAGCAACCATGGCGCCGCGGAGGATGCGGAGGCGCCGATGCCGATGAAGATCGTCTGGACCGCATACCCCCGCGTGCGCTGCTCGTCCGGCAGCATGTCGCCCACGAAGGCCCTGAACGGCTCCATGGTGACGTTCAACGCCAGGTCAAGCAGCCAGAAGGCCGGCACCGCGACCCACAGCACCGTCGAATTGGGCAGAAGCACCAGCGCCACGGTCGAGAGAATGGCGCCGAGGAGGAAATAGGGGCGCCGCCGGCCGAGCCTTCCCCAGGTGCGGTCAGAGAGGTAGCCGATCACCGGCTGCACCAGCAGCCCGGTCACGGGACCCGCGATCCAGAGGATGGGCAGGCTGTCGATGGACGCGCCGAGGATCTGGAAGATGCGGCTGACATTGGCCGTCTGCAAGCCAAAGGCAATCTGGATCCCCAGAAACCCGAATGAAAGATTTGCAATGGCGCCCAACGGCAATAGCGGCTTGCGCACACGTGACGGGATTGCTTCGGCGGTGACGGTCATGGACAAGCCTCCGGCGGTCCTACGACCACCCCCTTTGGCTCAAGAGTATGCAAGGCCCTTCTTGCAAAGGCCATCCCGGGTGCGCTTGACCTCCCGGAAAGCCTCGCTTCTACTGCCCGTATCATCGGTCAGTGAAAGATCCCCCATGTCCGCACTGCGTACGCTCACTTTTCTTCTCGCCAGCGCCTGCACGCTGTGCGCCACCGCCGCAACCGTCGACCGCGTCGATCCTCCCAACTGGTGGGTCGGATTTGAAAACCCGAGCGTCGAACTGCTGGTGCACGGAGATGACGCAGGACACCTAACGCCCCGCGTCCACCGGGACGGCATCCGCATCAGTGACCACCACTCGCTCGAGAACCCTCATTATCTTTCCGTCACGCTGCAGATTGACGGCAGTGCAGGCCCCGGTGTCGTGCCGATCGACTTCACACAGGGCGACCGCATCGTCGCCCACCTTGACTATGTGCTGAATGAACGCCGGCCCGACAGTCGCACCCGCCGCGGATTCGATGCGCACGACACCATGTATCTCATCATGCCCGACCGGTTCGCCAACGGCAGCTCAGCCAACGATGCTGCCAAGGGCACCCGCGACCGGACGGATCGCAGTGATCCGAACGCCCGCCATGGCGGCGACCTCAAGGGCATTACGGATCATCTCGATTTTCTTAAAAACATGGGTTACACGCAGCTGTGGCTGACACCCGTCTTGGAAAACAACATGCCGGCGTACAGCTACCACGGCTATTCGATCACCGATCACTACGCGACGGATCCTAGATTCGGCACCAACGAGGAATACCGGCAACTGGCCGACGCGGCGCGCAGCCACGGCATCGGCCTGATCCAGGATGTCGTGCTCAACCACATCGGACTCGACCATTGGTGGATGAAAGATCTGCCGGCCAAGGACTGGCTGTCGAATCGCGGAGTCCCCGCCCTCACCAACCACGTCCACAAGTCTCAGATCGACATCCACGCCGCCCCATCGGACCGCGAGCGGTTCGTCGACGGCTGGTTTGATTCCTCCATGCCAGACCTGCACCCGATGTCGCCATCGCTGGGCAATTATCTTGTCCAGAACGCCATCTGGTGGATCGAGTACGCGGGTCTCTCGGGACTGCGCATCGACACCTACCCCTACACCGACAAGGCTTACACCGCTGATTACTGCCGCAGGGTGCTGCGCGAGTTTCCGAAGCTGAACATCGTCGGCGAAGAGGCGCCTGGCCTCTCCGACCCCGTCATCATTTCCTACTGGCAGGCCGGGCGCACCAACCGGGACGGCTACGAGTCATCACTGCCCACCCTGATGGACTTCCCCCTGCGAGATGCGATGCTCACGGCGCTGAACCATCCCGGCGAAGGAGGTGGACTTCGACAGGTCTACGAAGTTCTCGCCGAAGACGTTATCTACGCCGACCCGATGCGACTGCTGGTGTTGGGCGACAACCACGATACCGACCGATTGTTCCATCTGCTCAACCACGACGAGGCAGCGTTCCGAATGGCCATGGCTTTCGTCGCCACGGTACGCGGCATCCCGCAGATCACCTATGGCACCGAGTTTGCCTGGTCGAACGAGGAACCGGGCGATGGGTTGAAGCGACTGGACTTTCCCGGCGGCTTCGCCGGCGACAAGGTCAATGCATTCTCAGGCCAAGGTCTGGATGCGCGGTCGCGCGACCGCATCAATTATCTGAAAAAACTGTTCGGGTTCCGCAAGTCGTCGCTTGCCTTGCAGGAGGGCACGTTCCTGCATTACGTGCCCGAGCGTGATGTCTACGTCTATTTCCGCCACAAGGAACGGGAGACCGTGATGGTCATCCTGAACAACCAGGCCGTCGAGCAGAAGCTTGATCTTGCCCGCTTCCGCGAAACCCTGGGATCCTCAGCCGAGGCGGCCGATGTCGTGACCGGCAAGACCGTCCGGTTGCAGGAGCACCTGATGTTGGCACCACGCTCCGCCCTTGTTCTCGAGATCCACCCATGAGCCTTCTGCAACGCACCGCGGTCGTTCTTGGCCTGATGGCGGGCCTCGCCGCAGGCCCGGCCGCAACAGCCCTCGACGCCGCGATGACGAGCGCAACCTCGCCTCTGGGCCGGTACGACACCTACGCGGCCTTCCCTTCCCAGCGGGTCAGCGAAAGGACAGTCACGGTCTTCCTGCCCACGGGCCCTGTTCCCACCGACGGATATTCGGTCCTCTACATGCATGACGGCCGCAATGTCTTCAATCCGGCGACCGCCATGGGCGGAGAACCGTGGGCCGCTGATCGTGCGGTCGTCGAGGGACACCACGCGTTGATTGTGGTGGCGATCGACAATACGCCGTTGCGTTGGGCCGAATATATGCCCATGCCGGTCTACCAGACACTGTCGGCGGATCTCGCCGAGGCTGCCCGCGGCCAGGAGCACGCGCCGCTCTCGAACGAGTACGTGGATTTCATCGCTCTCGAACTCAAGCCTTTCATCGACTCCCACTACCCGACCCGCAAGGACGCCCAGCACACCTTTGTGGCCGGATCTTCCATGGGTGGCCTGATCTCGATTTACGCGCTGGAGCGCCGGCCTGAGACTTTTTCGCGCGCGGCGGGGCTGTCGACACACTGGCCGGCAACGACGCAGTTTGCCTTGTTCGGACGGGGTCCGGAATCAGCGGATCCCCGCCTCGAGAAAATCGCCAACCACACCGTGGACCACCTTGCGATGGGACTGCCTGATCCGGCCACGCATCGACTTTGGGTGGACTATGGCACCGAGACCCTCGATGTCTTCTACGAGCCCTATGCGCTTAGGTTCCGGGATGCTGCAAAGGATGCCGGGTTTGGCGATTCGCTCGTCGTGAGGCGTTTCGCGGGGACCGCGCATAACGAGGCCTCATGGCGGCAGCGGTTTCCAGAAGTATTGCGTTTCCTGATGAACTGATCAGGGTATTTCAGGCGCGCTCATAGACCGCCAAGGATCTGGCGGGTCGCTGATGGATGGCATCGGGACGCAGACCGTGGGCCTCGAGGTCATGGGTGTCCGCGACCAACCGCCACACGCCCTCGCCAGCGGGAGGCACGTGAAATGCCACCGGGATTTCTGCCGCATTGAAGAGCAACAGCAACTTCGGTTTGCCGTTGCAAAGGTCCGCGTAAACCACTGCGAGCGCGTGCGCATGGGGGTCATGCCAGTCCGCGGGTCGCATTTCGTGTCCGAATGGATGCCACCACTCGATCTGTCGGGCAGCGTTGCCTTCGCCCTTCTCTTCGAGAAAATGCTCCCGCCGCAGTTCCGGATGCTTCCGCCTGAAGGCAATCAGACGCCTGACAAAGGCCACCTCTTCCGGCTCGCGGTCCCGCAATGACCAGTCCAGCCAGCTGAGGGCATTGTCCTGGCAGTACGCATTGTTGTTGCCACCTTGCGTCCGACCGAACTCGTCACCCGCAACCAGCATCGGGACGCCCTGCGACAGCAATAGCGTCGCCAGAAGATTACGACGCTGGCGACGGCGCAGCCTGACGATGTCCGCCTCCTCGGTGGGTCCCTCCACGCCACCGTTCCAGCTGCGGTTTTCGTTGTGTCCGTCCCGATTTCCCTCGAGATTGGCTTCATTGTGTTTTTCGTTGTAGGAAACGAGATCCGCCAAGGTGAACCCGTCATGCGCAGTGATGAGGTTGACACTGGCCCGGGGCGCCCGCTGCGGCCGGAAGAACACATCGGCAGATCCGGCGAGACGCTCCGCAAATGCGCCTAGCACGTAGTGCTCTCCGATCCAGTAGGACCGGACGGTGTCCCGGTAACGGTCGTTCCACTCGGACCACTCCGGCGGAAACCCGCCCAGCCGATAGCCCTCAGGTCCGACGTCCCACGGCTCCGCGATCCACTTGATGTCCTGCGCCCACGGCGCTTCCCGCAGGCGCGAAAAAAAATCCGCATGGGGATCAAAACCTCCCTGCGTGCGACCGATCGTCGTTGCAAGGTCGAACCGGAAACCGTCGACGTGCATCTCCTCAACCCACCAACGCAGCACATCAAGGATAAGTTCACGGCCGGCCTCGGAGTCGGCGCGGACCGTATTGCCACAACCGGTGTGGTTCTCGTAACGATCGGGCCGACCGGGCTCGAGTCGATAATAACCCGCATTGTCATAGCCCTTGAGCGAAAGCACCGGACCCCATTCGTTTCCCTCCGCCGTGTGATTGAACACGACATCGAGCACCACTTCGATGCCATGCGCATGCAGCGCGCGAACCATCGTGCGGAACTCCTGCACCGGGTCCTCGATCGCGTACTGCGTGGCCGGCGCGGACCAGGCGATCGGGTTGTAGCCCCAGTAGTTGACGAGGCCCTTGTCCTGGAGGAACGCCTCGCTCATGAAGGCCTGCACCGGCAGGAGTTCGACGGTCGTCACGCCGAGGCGCACGAGATCCTCGATGACCGCGGGTTCGGTCAGACCGAGATACGTGCCGCGCAACCGCGGACGAACGCCCGGGTGACGCATGGTGTGGCCTTTGACGTGGGTCTCGAGAATGACCGTCTGCGACCAGGGCACCGCCGGACGGCGGTCACCACTCCAGTCGAACTCGCGGCCCACAATCCGGCACCGCGGCATGCACGGCATGGAATCGAGTCCATGGCTTTCAGGCCCGTCATACAGCGCCTCGTCAACGCGCGGCTCACCCGTGATCGCCCGTGCCGCCGGATCCAGTAGGAACTTGGCCGGATTGGCACGTTGCCCCGAAGCGGGATCCGCGTCGCCGAGCACGCGGTAGCCATACAGGTCGCCCACCCGCGCGAAGGGAGCCTCGACGAGTCCGTGCCACACCGTGCCTGTGCGGTGCTGCAATTCGACTGTGGCCCGCACGGAGCCGTCCGTGTGGCAGAGCACGAGCTGCACCCGCGTCCCGGGGGCGGCATGGACGGCAAAATTGATGCCGGAAGACAGGGGCGTTGCCCCCAATGGAGACGGAACTCCAGGCGCCGTCGCAACCAAAGCCAGGACTTGTGCCTCAGGCACGGCGAAGCACGATGCCACCGAGCGGCGGCAACGGGACGCGGATCGCATAACGCCGGCCGTGCGCGCCGCCCTCCACCGCCTCAAACGCCTCTGTAGCGCAGTAGCCCGACCCACCGTAGCGGGGATCATCGGAGTCGAGCACCTTGCGGTAGATACCGGGCTGGTCGACGCCGATCCAGTAGTCCGCACGCGGTACGGGAGTCGCGTTGAAGGCGCAAATAAGGGTAGATCCGTCGCGCCCTTGCGTGGCATGGCGCTCGAATACGTAGATGCTTTCGCTGGCGTTATGCAGGTCCAGGCCGCCAAACCCTGCACCTTCACAATCGGATCCGTGCAGTTGGGGCATTGACGAATAAAGGTGGTTCAAGTCCCGTACAAGGTCACGCATCCGCTGGTGGTCCGGATGCGCAAGCAGCGCCCAGTCGAGTGCTTCGCCGTGCCGCCATTCATGCCACTGGCCAAATTCCTGCCCCATGAAGAGCAGTTTCTTGCCCGGGTGCACCGCCATGTAGGTCATGAACAGGCGCCAGTTGGCTTTCTTCTGCCAGTCGTCACCTGGCATTTTTGCGATGAGAGATCCCTTTCCATGCACCACTTCGTCGTGCGAGATCGGCAGCATGAAGCGCTCAGACCATGCATAGACAAAGGAGAATGTGACGAGGTGGTGCTCGTAACGGCGGTACACGGGATCCTTTTCCCAGTAGCGCAAGGTGTCATTCATCCAGCCCATGTTCCACTTGAAGGTGAATCCGATCCCCCCAAGATGGACCGGGGTCGTGATGCCGGCAAAAGCGGTCGACTCCTCGGCAATCATCATGGCGTGCGGAGCGTATTCGCGCACCGCCCAGTTAAGGTGGCGGAGAAAATCGATCGCCTCGAGATTTTCTCGTCCACCGTACCGGTTCGGGACCCATTCCCCTTCCTTGCGGCTGTAGTCGAGGTACAGCATCGAGGCCACTGCATCCACACGCAGGCCATCGAGGTGGTATTCGTTGAGCCAGTACAGGGCGTTGGCGGTGAGGAAATTGCGCACCTCGTTGCGGCCGAAGTTGAAGATCTTCGTACCCCAGTCCATGTGCTCGCCCTGGCGCGGATCGGCGTGTTCGTAGAGCGCCGTACCGTCAAACTCGGCCAACCCGTGGGCATCCTTGGGAAAGTGTGCCGGCACCCAGTCCATGAGGACGCCGATACCGGCGGCGTGGCAGCGATCCACGAAAGCCATGAAGGCCTTCGGGGAGCCGTGGCGCGCGGTGGGCGCGTAGTAACCGCCCACCTGGTAGCCCCACGACCCGTCGAAGGGGTATTCGGCAACGCCCATGAGCTCGATGTGCGAGTAGCCCAAGTCCTTCACATACGGAATCAGCTGGTCGGCCGCCTCCTCCCAGTTCAGGAACGGCGGATCGCGATCGGGCGCGTGGCGCCAGGACGAGAGATGCACCTCGTAGACCGAAATCGGCTCGCGCGTCGGGTCGGCCTTGCGGCGTGCCGCAAGCCAGGCGTCGTCGGTCCAGGCGAACCCCTCCAGGTCCGCCACCACCGATGCGTTCGCCGGACATGGATGGGTGCCCTTCGAGCCCACCCCCGGTCGCGGCAACCCCGACGCGCAGACCATCACCGGGCACGCACCGAACCAGGACAACACCGGCGGCACACCCGGGGCGGCCACGGGGCCCACCCTCACGGCGCCGCCGGTCACGCACTCGACCCTGGCCTTTGGGCGGTCGGTCCCTCTTCTTCGACGGGTCACCAAGGCCCTGTCGCACCTGAAGCCCAAGTCATGCCTGGTGTTTGTGCGCAGCGCCGAGGACGCAATCGCCCTGTCGGCGTCGCTGTCCGAGAGGCGGGTCAAGAACATCCTGTACTCGGGGGGCACCCTCTCCCGCAAGCAGCTCAACGCAAG
>CAXBRZ010000091.1:0-8808 GCA_963978075.1 uncultured bacterium
GTACGAGAGGCTGGGTTTGCCTGGGCAAGCCGCGCAGGCGCGTGACCGTGCCAATCGGCCGCGGAACCACTGAACCCGGGTGGAGCTACCGGCCGCCAGACTCGGCGTTGTACACGCCGCGCGCGATCGCCCGGCACAGGCAATCCGCTGCCGCAGCACCCACGCGCGCAACCAGTGCGGCACTCGCGGTATGCAGGGACTTTCCCGTGGAGACGGCAAAGACTGTGTCACCGTCAAACGGCGTATGGGCAGGCCTTACGGCTCTGGCGATACCGTCATGCGCCATGACTGCAACTCGTTTGCAGTCCGCCTTGCTCAACGGTGCCGATGTGGCAACGACCGCAATCACGGTGTTTGTCCCTGGTGTCGGGGCAGTCATATCGCCGAGGCGCGATTCGGGTGGAGCGGGGTCCGTCAGTGACAAGCGACCGATGGGCTGCCGGTCGCCAAACTCTCCGTCGATCTCGTAGGGCCATGCATGGAACGTGCGGCCGTCCGGCAGGTAGACGCTTCCGATGGAATTGACGGCAACCAAGGCGCCAACGATCAGACCGTCACCGAGATCAAGAGACGCCGAACCTATCCCGCCTGCAACCTTGCCGGCCCTGGCAGCCCGCCCCGCGCCGACGGCGCCGAGCGGAAACTGACGCCCGGCTTCTTCTACCGAACGTCTTCCGAGCGCCGCGTAGGGAGAGGAAGTCCAGTATTTGTCGCCATGCGAACCAAGATCATGCAAAACCGCCGCGGGCACGATCGGAATCGCGCGCGTGTGCTCCAGCAGCCGCAGGCCCCGCCCTGCGTTAGAGAGGGTCATCGTGACGCCGTCCGCCGCCGCAAGTCCGAAGACGGAACCACCCGCCAGCACGATGGCGTGGACCTGATCGACCAGGGCTTCGGGCGCCAGAGTGTCGCTTTCGCGGACGCCAGGTGCTCCGCCACGGATATCCACTCCGCCGACCATCGCTCCGTCGGCGAGCAGGGTGGTGACGCCGGTGACAATCTGGTCATCGGTTGCGTGCCCTACCGAGAGGCCGGGGACGTCTGTGATCAGGTTAAGTGGACCTGGGCGCATGAAAACTCCGTGTGTCAGATGCAGCGACCGCCGTCAACCTCGAGGGCGACCCCTGTAATCATGGAGGCTTCGTCTGAACACAGGAATACGGCCGCGCTGGCCATATCCTGTGCTGTGGCAAAACGACCCAAGGGAATGCTTGCCAGAAATTTGGCCCGGATCTCGGGTGTGTCAGTGCCCATGAAGGTGGCAAGCAGGGGGGTCTCACTTGCCACCGGGTTGATGGCATTGACGCGGATACCGGCTTTCGCGAGTTCCACCGCCATCGAACGCGTCGCTGTGATGACCCATCCCTTGGAGGCGTTGTACCACGTGAGGTTCGGTCTGGGACTGACTCCCGCAGTGGAGGCGATATTGAGGACAGCGCCCGTACCGCGCTTGCGCATCGAAGGAACGAAAGCTCGCGCCGTGAGATAGATCGAGCGGATATTCACATGGTAAAGCCGATCGAAGGTCTCTTCGGTGAGTTCCTCGAGCGGCTGCGGCAGGTGGCCGATCCCGGCGTTATTGACGAGGATGTCCGGAACACCGAGGGAGGAAGCGACGGCATGGGCCATATTCCTGACGGACTCCGCATTGCCAACGTCAGCGGTGAAGGCGCAAGCAGCAGGTCCTAGCCGGTGCGCCAACTCGACCGAGGCCTCCGCATTGATATCGACGATCGCTACACGGGCGCCTTCGGCTACGAATCTTTCCGCGATCCCGGCCCCGATGCCGGAGCCCGCGCCGGTGACGACGGCGGTTTTGCCGTTCAGTCGCATTGATTTTCCTCCTCTTTCAGCGATGGCGGGCGGCAACCGTCTTCACGCGCGTGAAGCCATACAGTGCCTCGAAGCCTTTCTCGCGACCGTGCCCGGAATGTCCGGTGCCGCCGAAAGGCAATTCGACCCCGCCTGCTGCTCCGTAGTCATTCAGGAATACCTGACCGGCGTGCAGCCGACGAACCATGCGGTGCTGTCGTCCTGCATCCCGGGTCCAGACACCCGCGACGAGTCCAAAGCGTGTTCCGTTGGCCAGGGACACTGCTTCGTCCTCATCCTCGAACGGTAGCAGTACCTGCACCGGACCGAAAATCTCTTCCTGCGCGAGGGGGTCATGGGGGGAGATGCCGGCATAAAGCTGCGGGGCGACGTAATGACCTCCTGGGGGGGCGTCCCCGACCACTTGGCCGGAAGCGACGATTTCGGCGCCTCGCCCAAGACCGGCCCGAATGAATTCCTCGACGCGACGTTTCTGGGGTGCGCTGATGAGCGGACCGAGAGAGAGGTCACGGTCCGCCGGTCCCGCGACGAGGGAGCGGTAGGCCTCGGCCATCATTTCCCGGACCTTTGCAAAGATTTCACGCTGGACGAGGATCCGGGAACTCGCGGAGCAGGTCTGTCCTGCATTCTGCAGGCCTGCCCGAACGAGCAGCGGCAAGGCAGCTGCAAGGTCGGCGTCCGCAAACACGATTTGAGGTGATTTCCCGCCGAGTTCGAGGGTGACCGGCACTGCATTTCGGGCGGCCGCGGCCTGGACCTGTACTCCAACCTCGAAAGAACCGGTAAATGAAATGTGCTGGACGCCATGATGGGCGGCCAGCGCGGCACCGCACTCATGGCCAAGCCCCGGAACGACATTGACAGAGCCTGCGGGGAATCCTGCCGCCATGGCCAGATGACCAAAGGCCAGCGACGTCAGGGAAGCTTGCTCGGCCGGTTTGACCACGACGGCATTGCCGGCCGCCAGCGCACCGACCACGGAGCGTCCGATGATCTGCATCGGGTAGTTCCAAGGGATGATGTGCGCGGTCACGCCGTGAGGCTCGCGCAGGGTATAGACCGTGTAGTCGTTGAAAAAGGGGATGGTCGTGCCGTGCAGCTTGTCGGCTGCGCCTGCATAAAATTCCAGATATCGGGCAAGGGCCAGCACGTCTGCACGGGCCTGTGAGGTCGGTTTGCCCACGTCGGCCACTTCGAGTGCCGTGAGAAAATCCGCATTCTCGAGCACTCGCTCCCGCAGATTCAGCAGAAGCCTGCCGCGGTCGGCCGCCGCGAGGCTCCCATACGCTCCTTGCAGAGCACCATGGGCGGATTCAACAGCGCTGTCCACCTCATCGCGGCCGGCACATGCGATCGTGCCGGTCGTGCTACCGGTCGACGGGTCTTCGATGGGCAGGGTGGCGCCCGCTTTTGCCGTGCACCATTGGCCGCCGATGAGCAGCCGGGAAGGATCAAAGTCACTGCGCATCATGGCTCCCGGATTGCAACGGTGGGCGGCGGCCCAGTGAAGGGGTCGCGCCGACCAATTCCCGAGTGTAAGGATGTTCAGGACACGTGAGTAGCATTGCGGTCGGGCCCTCGTCCACGATTTCGCCGTGCCGCAGGACGATGACCCGGTCAGTCACTGAACGTACGACCGACAGGTCGTGGGTGACGAACAGAAAGCCAAGCCCGCGGGAGCGCCACAGTTCCTGCAGCAGCAGCAGTATCTCGTTTCGTGTTGCGGCATCCAGGGCCGAGACAGCCTCGTCGAGCACAAGCAACTTGGGTTCAATCACCAGGGCGCGGGCGATGGCGAGCCGCTGTCGCTGACCGCCGGAGAATTCATGTGGCCGCGCGTGCTCTGAGATCCCGCCAAGCCCCACGCTTGCCAATGCCTCGCGAACCCGGCGCTGCCGCTCTTCCTTAGTCGGACGGTGCGGCAGGAGGTGCAGCGGCTCTGCAAGGATCCGGCCGATCGGCTGGCGGGGGTTGAGGCTGGAAACCGGATCCTGAAACACGACCTGTACCTGACGAAGCTGCTCCCGCGTTTGTCTGCGCTGAGAGGGGTCCACGGCGACACCGGCGATGGTCACCCGGCCACTGTCTGGAGGGTCTAGGCCCAGCAGGGACCGGACCAGCGTCGATTTTCCGCTGCCCGACTCGCCGATCACGCCGACGCGCTCTCCTGCCCGAATAGACAGGTGGACGTTGTGTAAGGCGGCTGGGCCGTCAGTGGCCGGAAGATACCGTCTGGTCAGGCCCTTGGCCTCCAGAAGCACGGCACCCTGCGGTCCTGCCGTGACCGGCTCGGGCGGGTCATAGTTCTGCATCAGTCGGCGCGTCACGGGGTGCGACGGCGCCTCCAGCAGTCTCGTCGTCTCGCCTTGTTCCACGAGCCTGCCATGGCTCATCACAAGTACACGGGAGCAGACGCCACCGATCACCCCGAGGTCATGGCTGATCAGCAGGGTTGTCAGGCCTTCAGTGGCTGTCAGGCGGGCAAGAAGGTGCAGAATTTGCGCCTGGGTCGTCACATCCAGCGCCGTGGTGGGCTCGTCAGCGATCAGGATGTCGGGGCGGCCGGCCAGCGCGATCGCGAGGGCGACGCGTTGCCGCTGTCCGCCCGACAGTTCATGCGGGTAACGGTCGGATGAAACCGCGGAGGAGGGGAGACCGACGCGGTCGAGCAGTGCTTCCGCCTCGCGGTGCGCCTCCATGCGGTTCAGTGGGGCATGCAAGCACAAGCCTTCCGCCACCTGATCCGAAATGGTCATGAGCGGATTGAGTGCCGACGACGGTTCCTGAAAAACCACCCCGATACGTCGGCCACGCAGGGGTGCGAGTCGGTCCCAGCCGACCTCTGCGTCATCCAGGTTCAACGAACCCTGTACCTGCGAACCCGGGGGCAACAAGCCGATTAAGGCGAGGGCCGTCATGGATTTGCCCGAACCCGAATCCCCGACCATGCCAATCATTTCACCGCGTCTGGCCTCAAAGCTCACCTCACTAAGCAGGGTCCTGCCGGCCAACGTGACGCTGAGGCCCTCCACCCTGAGACGCGAAGTCATTGCGCCACCTGCCGAGATCCTCGGGTCCAGTGCTTTGCCATGCCGTCAGCGAGCAGATTGAGGGCAAGGACGGCCGACGCGAGTGCTGCACCCGGGAACGTCACAAGCCATGGCGCAATGCCGACTAAGGTCTGCGCGTCTGCCAGCATCCGGCCCCAGCTGGGCAAGGGTGGCTGGACTCCGAGGCCGACATAGGAGAGCCCTGATTCCGCGACGATGGCCAGCGACATTTGCACCGCCAGTTGCACCACGGTAAGACCCGCCACATTGGGAAGAAGATGGTCAAACGCGATCGCGGTATGGGTGCGACCGGACATTCGTGCTGCGAGGATGAAATCCTGCCGCATCAGTACGGCAGCCTGCCCGTGCGCCAGCCGCGCGAACACCGGCACATTGAAGACTGCAATGGCGATGACCGTCGTGCCAATTCCAGGACCGAGCGATGCAGTGAGCAATACGGCGAGGAGCAGGGACGGAAAAGCGAATACGACATCGTTGGCGCGCGCTATCCACTCAGCGATGGACCCGCCCCGCACTGCCGTCATGAGACCCAGCGGAATGCCAAGGACCGCGCCCAGACATACCGAGAGGCCGGCGATTCCAAGCGAGGGCAGCGAACCTGCGCAAATTTGTGCCAACACGTCCCGCCCAAGCGCGTCGGTGCCGAGCAGGTGCATGGTTGAGGGTGCCAGCAAGCGACGGGAAAGGTCGATGGAAAGACCGGAATCAAGGAGTCCCGACAGGGCGACAACACCTGCAACGAGCATCAGGCCGAGCAAAAGCGCGCTGCACACCAGGGTCCCTGACCGGGCTAACCGTAGTCTCATGTCCGACTCCGTGGCTTCAGTCTGGGGTCAATCAGTGCCCACAGGAGTTCCACTCCGAGGTTGACACACACAACCGTTGCTACCAGCAGAAGAACGACGCTACGGATCACCATGAGGTCGCGCTGCGCGGCCGCCTGGAAAATCAACCGCCCGATCCCGGGCAATGCGAAGACGGTCTCTATAATGACCGCGCCCGCCAGCAGGAAGGACAATTGGAGTCCCATGACTGTGAGAGTGGGAATCAGTGCATTCGGCAGCGCGTGTCGCCAAAGTACACGCCACTCGCCGGCGCCTTTGGCGCGAGCAGTGCGAATGAAGTCCTGTTCGAGCACGAATCCCAGTTCGGTGCGCAGGATTCGCGCCAGCACGCAGGCTTGGGGAATCGCCAGAGCAAAGGCAGGAAGCCACAGATGGTGCAGTGCCAGAAGGCCTCGCTCCCAACCCGGAAATCCGCCGGCCGGAAACCAACCAAGGTAAACAGAGAAAAAGAGCACGAGAAGCAGTCCGAGCCAGTAGTTGGGAACGGCAAGACCGATCTGTGCCACAGCGGCAGTCACCCGGTCCATGCGTCGTCCTGGCCGTCGTGCTCCGGCGAGTGCAGTGGGCAGCGCGATGGCTGCAGCAAGGAAAAGCGCGAGTAGTGCCAGAGGGGCGGACACCGAAAGTCTTTCCCGAACGAGATCAAGCACCGGAACCTTGTAGGTGTAACTGATCCCGAAGTCGGCGCGACACCAGGCCCAAATCCATTCCAGATATTGGCGCCAGATTGGCAAGTCGAGACCCAGTTCCGCGCGCAGGCGCTGCAGCGCCTCAGGCGTCGCATTCATTCCCATCATGTATGAGGCGACATCACCTGGCAGGATCTGTACCAACGTGAACACAACGATGGAAGAAGCCAGCAAGGTCGCGGCGAGGCTCATCGACCGATTGGCGAAGAAGCGCCAACCGATACGTCTCGCCAGCGAAACGAAGCCCGCTGCAAGACCTGCCAGCGCGAGCCAGAGCCATCCGGTCGATCCTCCGTGAGCCGCTGGTGAGTGCGCGCCGGTATCGCTCACCGATTCCCAGTGCACCCCCGTCATGACGGAACCCTGGACGGGCGCCTCACGCCACAATCCCTTCAATCCCCGCTTCCACACCCCGAGTTTCGGTAGCTCGAACAGCCAGACATTGACCGAGTCATCGGCAAGCTGGCGCTGCAAATCCTGCAGTGCCAGACGGCGTTGCTCCGCGTCCAACATGTATGACAGTTGGCTGTAGCGATAACTGTAGAGGATGTTGTGATACCCGAAGTAATAATCGGGGCGGGCATAGATGTCGTAGTCACGGGGCTCCGTGTGGGAAACCACGGTCAGATCGAAATCATGACGCTTGAACACCTGATCAAGCCACTGTGCCCACTCGATGTTCTCGATCCTGACCCGGATCCCGATCGCGCCAAGCTGTGAGGCGATGATCTCGCCGCTACGCCGCGCGTACATCGGTGGAGGCAGGCGTAAGGTGACACTGAACCCTGCGGCAAGGCCGGCGTCGGCAAGCAGTTTCCTGGCGACCGCAGGGTCATAGGGGTATCTGTCGGTCAGATCGAGGTAGGCTGGGTCGTGCGGTGAGAAATGACTGCCGATCGGCGTTCCATACCCGTACATGGCGCCTTGGATGATGGCCTTGCGGTCCACGGCATGCGCCAGCGCACGGCGGACTCGCACGTCATCGAACGGGGGGCGGGCATTGTTGATTGCCAGCAGGGTCTCTCCCTCGGTCGATCCGACCACCACGGCAAAGCGCGGATCCTGTTCCAGCTGCCGAAGTGTTTCCGGCGCGGGGAAGTTGGGATAGGCGTCGACGTCTCCCGCAAGCAGGCCGGCCAGTGCGCTGGTGGCATCCGGCATGATCCGAAAGGTGACCTGCTCAAGGGCGGCAGGCGGCCCCCAATAGTCGTCGTTGCGCTTCAGGACAATCGCATCGCCCTTGCGCCATTCGACGAACCGGAACGGTCCGGTGCCGACCGGATGTACCGCGGGATCGACGGCGACCGGACTCATGATGACGAGGTTGCCGAGTCCCAAGACGAAGGGAAGGTCGGCGGCAGGGCGCGACAGGTCGATCTCGACGGTCTGGTCATCGGGCGTGTGTATTGCGTCGATGGGGGCCAGCAACCCGTGCAATGGATTGACGGAATCGGCGCGTCGGGCATGTTCGAGAGTCAAGGCCACGTCGCGAGATGTCAGCGGCAGGCCGTCGTGGAAGCGGACTCCTTTGCGCAGGAAAAAGACGTAGTGCCTGCCATCCGTACTGACGGTCCATCGCTCGGCCAGTGCCGATTGCGTCTCGCCATTCTCGCCAATCCGGGTAAGGCCCTCGTACACATTGCCGTAGACGATGTCCTCGGTGGCTTCTGCCGACGTCGATGACGGATCGAGGTGGGGCGGCTCCAAAGGAAGCCCGACGACGACCTTTCCTGAAGCGCCGGCAAGGGCCGGGGCGAGCAGCAGCGATACTGCCAACAGCAGTCGACGAACATAGTCCGCGCTGCGGATCCTCATGCCGCTCCAGCCAGCAGCCGGTACGCTGCCTGCGCCATGACCTTGGCCGAGTTCACCAGATCGTCAATGTCTACATATTCATCGGGCTGGTGGGCAAGGTCGAGAATCCCCGGACCATAGGCAATGCATTCGCGCAGGCGTCCGATACGGTCGATGTGCTTCTGGTCGTATGTTCCAGGCGAACAGACGATCGTCGCATCCCGCCCTAGAATCTCTGCGATGGCATCGCAGGTCGCGCGCACGACCGCGCTGTCGGGGTCGGTCATGGTCGGCAAGACCTCGAACAAATCGCGCAACCGGTACGCAAAACCAATCCGGTCCTGCCGCAGTCCCTCCAGCAGTTCAACGATTTCCTGCTTGACCGAGGCGATGCCTTCCTCGATCAGGAACCGCCGGTCGATGACCGCCCGGCATGAATCCACCACACAGGGTGCCGGCAGTCCTGCGTGATGTTCGCCCGGTCCGCCATGAATCGAGTTGATGTTCAGAGTGGACTGGCGGGCCGCCAGCGGTACGACGGGCATGGCCGTTTCGCGGGCAGTGAGGCGAGGCAGG
>CAXBRZ010000092.1:0-8757 GCA_963978075.1 uncultured bacterium
CTTCCCCATGAAGGCAGACCTTTCCAATCGTGAGCCGCGCTGGCTCGAGTTCTGGAAGTCGCACGACATTTACGGAAAGCTGCGTGAGACGGCGAAAGGCCGCCCCACGTTCATTCTGGCGGATGGCCCTCCGTATGCGAATGGAACGATTCATATCGGACACGCCGTCAACAAGGTGCTGAAGGACATCGTCGTCAAGTCGCGCACATTGGACGGCTACGATGCGCCCTATGTTCCTGGCTGGGACTGCCACGGATTGCCGATCGAACACCAGGTCGAGAAAACGCACGGACGGGTGGGTGCGAAGATCGATGCCAAGGCCTTTCGTGCGGCCTGCCGGCAGTACGCGGCCAAGCAGGTGGATGGACAACGGCAGGATTTCATTCGTCTGGGGGTCATGGGCGATTGGGACAACCCTTACCTGACGATGCTTCCGGGCTACGAAGCGCAGCAACTCCGTGCCTTTGCCCGCATCGTTGAGCGCGGGCACGTCTACAAGGGCTACAAGCCCGTGCACTGGTGCCTCGATTGCCGTTCGTCTCTCGCAGAGGCTGAGGTCGAGTACGAGGACCGGACCAGCCCGAGTATTGACGTGCGATATGCCGTCAAGGACCTCGCGGACCTTGAGAGCCGGGTAGGGGTTTCCTTCGCCCACAAACCGGTCAACGTCGTGATCTGGACGACCACGCCATGGACGCTACCGGCCAGTCAGGCGGTGTCCTTCCATCCGGAGATCGAGTACGCGATGGCGGATGTCGGCCAAGAGGTGCTGATTGTCGCAGCGGATCTGCTCGCCGGAGTACTGACCCGCGCCGGCGTCGATCAAGCGGCGGAGCTCGTTCGGGTCAAGGGCGCCGTTCTCGAGCATCTGGCACTTCGTCACCCGTTCTATGAGCGCGTCGTGCCGGTTGTTTTGGGCGAGCATGTGACGCTCGATGCCGGTACCGGAGGCGTGCATACCGCGCCGGCGCATGGATTGGATGACTACCTGGTCGGTCAGCGTTACGGCTTGCCGGTGGACAATCCGGTGGGAGGGGATGGCCGGTATCTGGCGTCGACCCCGCTGTTTGCCGGTGAGCAGGTCTTTGAGGCCAATGCCAAAGTTGTCGCTCTCCTGGCTGAACGGGGCGTACTGCTGGCGCACAGACCCTACCAGCACAGTTATCCCCACTGCTGGCGCCACAAGTCACCGCTCATTTTCCGTGCCACTCCCCAGTGGTTCATCAGCATGGAGCGGGAAGGATTGCGCCAGGACGCCTTGGCGGAGATTCGCCGCGTTGGCTTTACGCCGAAGTGGGGTGAGAACCGGATCTACAGCATGATCGAGACACGCCCTGACTGGTGCATCTCGCGTCAGCGCACCTGGGGCGTGCCGATTCCCTTCTTCCTGCATCGGCAAACCGGTGAACTGCACCCGCGCACGACGGATCTGATCGAGCAGGTCGCGATGCGGGTTGAAAGCGGGGGCATTGACGCTTGGTTTGACCTCGATCCCCGTGATCTGCTGGGCGACGAGGCGGACCATTACGAGAAGTCGACCGACGTCATGGACGTCTGGGTCGATTCGGGAATGATGCATTGGTGTGTCTCCCATCTGTTCCCCCAGATCCATTCTCCGGCAGATCTTTATCTGGAAGGTTCGGACCAGCATCGCGGATGGTTCCACTCCTCCCTGCTGACTTCGGTTGCCATTCACCGGCACGCGCCTTACCGCGGAGTCCTGACCCATGGGTTCGCTGTTGACGAGAAGGGACGGAAGATGTCGAAGTCCCTCGGCAATACCGTCGTCCCGCAGAAAGTCATCGGCTCGTTGGGCGCGGACGTCTTGCGCCTGTGGGTGGCAGCGACGGATTACGCGAACGAGATCGCGGTCTCCGACGAGATCCTGAAGCGTATGGCGGATTCCTACCGCCGCATGCGCAACACGGCGCGCTTCCTGCTTGGGAATCTCTCCGGCTTCCAGCCGGACCAGCATGCACTGCCGCCTGAATCGATGGTGGACCTTGACCGCTGGGCCGTCGCTCGGGCGCGTGAGGTGCAAGCGGAAATAGTCGAGGCCTACCGTACCTATGATTTTCACGTCATCTATCAGCGGGTGCACAACTTCTGCGTAGTGGACCTGGGGGCGTTTTACCTTGATGTTATCAAGGACCGCCTGTACACAACGGGTACCGAGAGTCATCCTCGGCGCTCGGCGCAGACGGCTCTCTGGCACATTGCAGAGGCCATGGTTGCGTGGCTGGCGCCTATCCTGTCGTTTACAGCCGAGGAGATCTGGCAAGTCATGCCCGCGACGGCCGGTCGACCGGAATCGGTGTTCCTGAGCCAGTGGCATCAGTTTCCGGAGGACAAGGCGGGGCACGCGGTCAACTGGGCCGAGGTCATTGCCATCAAGGCCGATGTGGCGCGCGAATTGGAGCCGCTGCGCGTCAAGGGAGACATCGGTGGGACACTGGATGCCGTCGTCGATCTTTGGGTCGATGATGCGCGGTATTCCCGTCTCGCCGAACTGGGCGAGGAATTGCGATTTGCGCTCATAGCGTCGGAAGTCCGGTTGCGCCGGACTCCTGCGCCCGCCTCCGCGGCAGTGGCAGCTGAGGTAGGAGATGGCGTGTGGCTTGCCGTTGCCGCGAGCGATGAAAAGAAGTGCGTGCGCTGTTGGCACAAGCGGGCCGACGTCGGCTCGGTGGACGGGCACCCCGAGGCCTGCGCACGCTGTGCGTGTAACGTCTCGGGCGCTGGCGAAAGTCGTCGGTTCGCTTGAAACAGGGAACGAGTATGCAATTCGGACGGATGCGCTGGCTGGGACTTTCTGCGATCACGATCCTGGTCGATCAGGTGGTGAAGGCGGTCATCGTCGCCAAGTTCGAATTGTTCGAACGGATGCCAGTGTTGCCACCGGTGCTTGAGGTCACTCGTCTGCATAATCGCGGCGCGGCGTTCAGTTTTCTGGATGATGCCGGCGGCTGGCAGCGCTACCTTTTCCTTGGACTTGCAGTGACGGTATCCGTTGGCATTGCCGTCTGGCTGCAGCGGCTGGAGTCCACGTCACGGCTTATCGTACCGGCCGGGTTGTCTCTGGTCGCAGGCGGCGCTCTTGGGAATGCGATCGACCGGGTTCACTATGGTTACGTGGTCGATTTCATCCACGTGCACTGGTACGACGCGTGGTGGTTTCCGGCTTTCAACGTCGCGGATGCCGGCATTACCGCTGGCGCGGCTTTGCTCATTCTGGATGCCTTGCTGGACAGTCGGCATCCGAAGGCGGAGCGCTGATGCGGATCCATCTGGCGAATCCGCGTGGCTTCTGCGCGGGCGTGGACCGCGCGATAGAAATTGTGGAACGCGCCATCGAGCTCTTCGGCGCGCCCATCTATGTCCGGCACGAGGTGGTTCACAACCGCTATGTCGTTGATCGTCTGCGTGCTCTTGGGGCGGTATTTGTCGAAGAACTGTCAGACGTGCCTGCTGGTGCAACCCTTATTTTCAGCGCGCATGGCGTCTCCCAAGCGGTGCGTGCCGAAGCACAGGAGCGTGGCTTTACGGTATTTGATGCCACCTGCCCGCTCGTCACCAAAGTTCATCTGGAAGTGGTGCGGCATGCCCGCGAGGGTCGCGAGGTCATTCTCATCGGTCATGCCGGCCACCCCGAGGTGGAAGGAACGATGGGGCAGTTTGATACTGCCTCCGGTGGGCAAATCCACCTCGTCGAGACGGTGGAGGATGCCCAGACGCTGGTCGTGCGTGATCCCTCACGTCTGGCGTTCGTGACGCAAACGACCCTGTCGGTGGATGACACGGCACGGATTGTATTGGCGTTGCAGCAGCGTTTCCCGGAACTGGTCGCTCCGAAACGTGAGGATATCTGCTACGCGACCCAGAACCGCCAGGATGCCGTGAAACAACTCGTCGAGCGGTGTGAGGTGGTCATTGTCGTCGGGTCGCGGTCGAGTTCGAATTCGAACCGCTTGCGGGAGATCGCGGAAAAACGCGGTATTCGCGGTTATCTGGTTGACGGAGCCGAGGACCTCGACCCGGCTTGGTTTGAGGGTGTCGGAGACGTCGGCGTGACCGCCGGCGCGTCGGCACCCGAAGTGCTTGTGGCTGAGGTGGTGAAACGACTGCGAAAGTGGGGCGGGGAACCCGCCGTGGAGTTGCCCGGTCGAGAAGAGCATGTGGTGTTTGCCCTGCCCAAGCCGCTGCGGCAGATCCCCCGCCCCCCTTGAGCCGGAGCGCGCGTTGCCGGCAGAGCCCATGTTCCGTATACTTCGCGCCCTTCGCCGGTGTAGCTCAGTTGGTAGAGCAGTCGCTTCGTAAGCGAGAGGTCGGGGGTTCAAGTCCCTCCACCGGCACCAATCCCTTATTCAATTCAATTAGTTGCGTGATCTTGGATCGCAACGACCGAACTGTGCAGTTTCAGGACGCGCGGTCATCGTGTGGGCCATGGTCCTGACACCGTACTGGTGAAACTGCGCGAGCAATCATGGCTGAGGAGTGTCGCCGTCGGCCCCGTTCCTCGTCGCGCCTTCCCTCGTGACCACAGGTGCCGCAAACCCGGGTGGGAGCGCGGAAATCCGCCCCATCTGGGTGAACTTTCAGGATGGAGTGGACTTGCGTCTTCCTTCCTGTGCTACTGTCAAGGCGAATCCGTTGGTTGGTCGAATCGCCGCCGCGGATATTGAAGGCTCTAATACTTACGAACACTAGGGGTCATCAAATGCGTTTGTCCAAAACTCTGTCGTTTATGGCGTTCATGCTGGCCGCAACCGTTGTTTCGGCGCAGGACTCGGCCAAGGTCTCACCTGGCGTCAATACGGTTCTGGTCGAAAATGCCCACGTGCGTGTGGTGAAGTCCACTTTCAAGCCCGGAATGAAAGAAGGGACGCATACTCATCCGGCCGGTTGGTACATCGTCACTCATGGGGGAGACCTCAAAGTGACGGCAGCCGACGGCAAAGTGAGCCATTGGCTGGCAAAAGATGGTGAGCAGGCATGGATGGAGGCAGAGGCGCCGCATACTGCCGAAAACGTTGGCAAGGGCGTATTCGAGTACATCTTGGTGGAAGTGAAAGGCGCCGCGCACGCAAAGTGAACCGTCGGGCGGGTACTTTGCGAAGGGTACCCGCCCGTCAGTGTGCGTAAATTGGCGTCAGCCTGTCCTTTGTGGTGCTGCGATTAGCCGCCCACTCTCGTTTTAAGTACAGCTTTGCGAAATATTTCTCTTCGCAGTGAAATTTAGTGCCCGGAACGTCTCCGGCCGTATCGTGCGGAACTCAACTCCGTTGTTCCGTCCGCAATCTTGACTCCATGCAATAAGTTGTTGCTCCAATTCGCCGAAGGCCGTCCATTCAAAGGATGGTCCAGATAGCTATGTGTAGGGCATAGTCGTTAGCATCGGCTCACGTCCTGACGATCGAGAGTGCCCCCAATGATCACCGTCTATTCCGAAGACCACCTGCTGCGCAACGTCCGTACTGAACTTCATGGCGGTCTGCTGGTGCCGCCGCATGAGTGTCCTGAGCGGGTGGCATACGTCCTGCAGAGGATTGAGCAGGTAAATCTCGGTTCCGTAGTGCCGCCTCAACGGTTCGGCCTCGGTCCAGTGCTTAGGGTCCATGATGCTGCGTTTGTCAGCTTTCTGACAACAGCTTGGGACGAATGGGCAGCGGCGGGCAATAAGGGTGAGGCGATTCCCGATTGTTGGCCCGCAAGGCGCATGACAATGCGTTGCCCGACCAGTATCACGGGCAAGCTCGGCTATTACGCGATGGCGGGCGAGTCCTCCATCGGGCCAGGTACGTGGGAAGCGGCGCAGGCTGCCGCTGACGTGGCTTTGAGCGCCGCGCCGTATCTGCAAGGCCCAGATCGCGCCGCGTTTGCCTTGTGCCGCCCGCCAGGCCATCACGCAGGGTACGATCTCTACGGAGGCTACTGCTTCCTTAACAATGCGGCGATCGCCGCTCAATCATTGTTGGACCAAGGTGCCAAGCGCGTCGCCATTCTTGATGTCGACTTTCATCACGGTAATGGCACTCAGGACATTTTCTATCGTCGTAAAGATGTGCTCTATCTGTCGTTGCATGGCGATCCTGCCGAAGCGTTCCCCTATTTTTCCGGCTATGCGGATGAGGTCGGGGAGGGCGAGGGCGAGGGGTATACCCTTAATTACCCAATGCCTCGCGGAACGCCATTTGACGTGTGGGGGCAGGCCCTCGCGGCAGGACTCGAGCGGATCCGTGCGTACGCTCCTGATGCACTCGTAGTCTCGCTTGGTGTCGATACCTACGAGGGAGATCCGATCAGTTTTTTCAAACTGAAGTCCGTCGATTTTTCTACTTATGGCGAGATGATCGGGAAATTGCGGCTTCCCACGCTATTCGTCTTTGAAGGCGGATATGCGGTGAAGGATGTGGGTGTCAATACGATTAATGTGCTGAGCGGATTCAGGCAGGCCTGAATGGCGCTAGTTCCCTGTTGTCCCTCCCCGGATCCAGATCCGGGGAGGGACAATCAATCAAAGCGGAGCCGAGCAGCCTGCGTTCTGGGGAACCGATGGTGCGGTGAGAACCGTCATATCAGGGTAGGAATAAGCGCCACGCAATGCACGTGATGGACTCTGGGAGGAAAACCACGACAGAAGCGCCTCATTTTGCGGGTGATAGACCCGCCCACGCACCAGCATGGGATAGGTTGAGTTGGAAAGTCCCTCCACGGCATCTCCGTCCTCAAGGTTGTTCTGACATAGCCCGTTTGGCGCGAGCCACCAAGGAGTGGCATTCGTGACGCCGTCAAAGACAACAAAGGGGTCATTGAAAATCTCGGAAAGTTCGTGGCTTAACGGCGTGATATCAGCGAACGCCGTGCCGAAAATGTCGGAGTTAACCCAGCTTGAAAAATTCATGACATAGAATCTTGGAAGCGCCGTATCCGTGGCGCCTGGCTCATAATCAAAGCTGTGATAACCAAGGATGCAGCAGTAGTTTGGGTTTCCCTCAAATAGATAAGTATCCGGGAATACAAACGATGTGATGTCCTTGGTTGTCATGTCGCCCGACAGTTCCGCGGCACCGATGATTGTTTGACTGCTGACAGGGTAGGTGGGTGGGAACAGCAGGCCAGTGAATACTGCGTCATCCACCAGAATGTAAAGACAGCAAGAGCCGTTGGCATTCATCGCGTAGTAGTAGTTGCAATGCCCTAGGCTGCCATTGGGTAACAGCGTTCCACAAGCCGCATCCTGCGAGATCGTCATCACGAGAGGTTGGCCAACACGCGGCGTCAGCACGGTGTGCCATTCCTCACCCATGACACTATTGAACTGCGCGCGCTGCACAGCGTCGTCATATTGCAGTTTGCCTTCGAATCCCGGGAATCGCGCGGGAGTGAAAATAGGGGAATTCAGGACAGGGTTCATGTAACGAGTGGCGTCGGAGTAGAGCTGAACGCCGTTGCGGAAACGTGGCTGACCGTTAGAGTCGCGCAAATCTACCGACACCGGGATGACCGGGGCACCGATACGAGTGGTGCCGCCACGCGTCGGTGACCGGCCGACCATCGCATAGGACCAGAGGGAATTGGGCTGGCCGCTCCAGTCGACGCCATTCGCTTGGAACTGTCCGGTGAAATGCGCAACGGTATCGATGCCCTGAATGGGGCCGCCGAAAGGAGATGCTTATTGGACGCCGTCCGTGAGTACGCGCGTAGTAGAGCCGAAGTGCACAGGGTCGCCGTGCATGGATCGTGCGCCTTTCAGCGCGGATGAGCTGAGCTCGTCGGCGGGCGAACTGGCCGAGGCGACGGCACTTGAAAGAGTCAGAAAAATGAAAGCAGCAAAAACCAGTCGCCGAATGCCGGCGCGGCCGATGTCGTGCATAAGAACCCCTGTGTTGTTTTTTTTAATGGGCAGCGTTCTTCTCACTACCCCTAGCGTGAAGATACCACGACAGATCTTTTCACATAAGCGGAACCGGTCGCCGGCTGCGACTCTGCCTCAATAGGCCGATTCTATTTAAATTATTGCAATGAGATTCGGCTGAGCCACATCTCGCGCGCGCCTTCGCCACCCGCCTTGTACAAAAACACGGTCGAAACCTGTCCAAGGTCGAGACGCCGGTTTTGGGGGGCGGCGGAGATCTTTTCCAGCGGAATTTCGATGGTCCTGCGAGTGCCGGGGGCCAGTCGCTCAGTTCCTTCGAAACGGTCGGTGACGCTGCCGTCATGGATGCGGTCCTGAACTCGGATGCGCAACGGCAATTCGCTCCGAGTTGGATTGGTTACATCGATTCGCAGTGTCTGATACCCACGCCAGTCGGCCGTCGGCTCGTCAAGGGCGACACCAGCATAGGGGCGGCTCGTGAGAGGGACACGGAGTGCCTTTTCACCAGGCCGGTTGGCGAACGCCGCCGGGAGTTTTGCCAGTTCAGGCGATGTGTCTGTCAGGGACACTAACAGCAGATCCAGTTCGCTGCGTGGAGCAAATAGCGTCGGTGTCGTCAGTGCGCGGCTGACATAGGCACTGCTGACCCACGCAAGAGGTGCGAGAGTGATCAGGGCGACCAGACCCGCCAGCAACAGGCGCAGGCGCTGCGCCAGCGCGACCTGCCGCGCTACACGGAGATTTCGAAGTTCCCGGGCGCCACGCGCGACTTGGCGCTGGTGGTCAAGCAGGACGTGCCGGCCCAGGCTTTGCTGGATGCTTTCAACGCGGAACTATCGTCGAATCCGGTTGGGAAACTCGTGCAAGCCGTTGTTTTGTTT
>CAXBRZ010000093.1:0-8751 GCA_963978075.1 uncultured bacterium
GCACGATGCAGCGCGTAGGCGGGACGGATCTTCGCCTCCAACTTGCGGATGCCTTCGATGGGCGAGCCGTAGTCCTTATCACCCGTCATGAAGAGCATCGGGCGCGGCGCGGCCAGGGCCATCACGGCCTCACTGTCGAAGTGGTTGAGCATCCCCGGCACGAAGTAGTAGATGCCGTGGTATTTCAGGCCCTCGATGCGGATGAGGTCCGTGTACCGCGTCATGCACGCGACCGCCACCCCCGCACGGAGCCGCTCGTCCAGCGCGGCGAGCCACCAGGTGCGCGTCGCGCCCATGCTGATGCCCGTGACGCCGATGCGCGCGGCGTTTCGCATGTCCTCGGCGAGGGCCTCGTCGTGCCGGTCGGATCGGCATACATGTTCCTCGACGGCCGCCTCGACGCCGAGTCCGAGGGCGTCGGCGAGGCGCCCGACCGAAGTGCGCACCAGACGGTCCGCCACCCGGAAGTCCCGGAGCAGGCCGATGAGACTGCCGAGCGTGACGGCGCCCCCGCGCGGCGCGATCGCATCGCCAAAGAGGGTCAGGATGAGTGAGCCGACCCTGAGCGGCCGGCGCGCGGCGAAGGCCTGCAGGAGGCGGTCAATGGCTCGCTCGGCGGACATGCGCGGTCCTTGTCGGGGCTTTCCGTAATTGTGACACAGAAAAATTTGTCCAATATAAAAAATCGTGTCAGGATAATCGGAGTCTGGCGGTCCAGAGGACCGCCCGTGGCTCACGAATCAAGGGGCTGTTCAGGCATGTACACGCAAGGATTGACGGATCCCGCCGCGCGCGACGCGGCGACCTTGGATGACGCGCAACGGATGGCCCGGTTCCAGGCGCGCATCGACGCGGAAGAGAAGATCGAGCCGAAGGACTGGATGCCGGAGGCGTACCGGCAGACGCTGATCCGCCAGATCTCCCAGCACGCCCACTCCGAAATTGTCGGCATGCTGCCGGAGGGGAACTGGATCTCCCGCGCGCCGTCCCTGATGCGCAAGTCGATCCTGATCGCCAAGGTGCAGGACGAGGGCGGTCACGGGGCCTATCTGTACAGCGCCGCCGAGACCTTGGGCGTATCGCGCGCCGAGCTGGTCGAACAGTTGCTGAGCGGCCGGGCGAAGTATTCCTCGATCTTCAACTACCCGACGCCCACCTGGGCCGATGCCGCCGCCATCGGCTGGCTGGTCGATGGCGCGGCCATCATGAACCAGATTCCGTTGTGCCGGTGCAGCTACGGCCCTTACGCCCGCGCCATGGTGCGGGTGTGCAAGGAAGAGAGTTTCCATCAGCGCCAGGGATATCACGCGATGCTCGCGCTGGCGCGCGGCAGCGCCGCGCAGAAGCGGATGGCACAGGACGCGCTGAACCGCTGGTGGTGGCCCGCTCTGATGATGTTCGGTCCTCCCGACACCGCCTCGCAGCACACCGGACTGTCGGTGAAATGGAAGATCAAGCGCTTCACGAACGACGAGCTGCGGCAGAAATTCGTGGACTTCACCGTGCCGCAAGCCACGTACCTCGGGCTGACCGTCCCGGATCCCGATCTGGTCCTGGGTGAGGACGGTCACTACCGCTACGGCGCGCTCGACTGGGACGAGTTCAACGCGGTGCTGAAGGGCCATGGCCCGTGCAATGCCGAGCGGATGCGGGAGCGCCGCGCCGCGCATGAGGACGGCGCATGGGTGCGCGAGGCCGCGCTTGCCCATGCAGCGAAACGGTCGGCGCGCGCAGCCGCCTGATCACAACGGAGACGCACCGATGAGCAGCACACACGACTGGCCGTTGTATGAGATTTTTGTGCGGGCACGGCAGGGACTGGACCACAAGCATGTGGGCAGCGTCCATGCGGCGGACGCCACCATGGCGCTCGAGCATGCGCGTGACCTGTACACGCGGCGCATGGAAGGGGTGAGCCTGTGGGTCGTGAAGTCCAGCGACATCACTGCCTCCGACCCCGGAGAAAATGATTCGTTGTTCGCGCCGGCCGAGGACAAGGTCTACCGTCATCCGACCTTCTATGACATCCCCAAAGAGGTCGAGACGCTGTGAGCGCCGTGATCGCGGCCGGGACAGCCCATCCAACCTATCTCTATACCCTTCGTCTGGCCGACACGGCGCTCGTGCTGGCGCAGCGACTGTCCGCGTGGATCGGGCACGCGCCGGCGATCGAAGAAGATCTCGGCATCTCCAATATTGCCTTGGACCTCATCGGCCAGGCGAGACTGCTCTACGGCTATGCGGGCGAGCTCGAAGGCGCGGGCCGAAGCGAAGACGACTACGCCTACCTGCGCGAGGAATGCGACTTCCTGAATGCCACGATGGCCGAATTGCCCAATGGGGATTTCGGCGCCACCATCGTGCGCCAGTGCCTCATGGATATCTGGCGCCTCGAGACATTCGAACGTCTGGCCGCGTCCTCCGATGCCCGCCTTGCCGCGATCGCGGCCAAGGCCGTGAAGGAAATCCGCTATCACTTGAAGTACAGCAGCGGCTGGCTGGTCCGGCTTGGCGACGGAACCGCGGAAAGCCATCGTCGCGTGGCGGCGGCGCTCGGCGACCTGTGGCCGTACGTGCACGAATGGTTCGTCGCCGATGAGGTCGAGACCGCCCTGGCCGCGGATGGCGTCGCGCCGGCGGTGGACGACCTCAAGGCGGCCTTCGAGGCGCGCCTCACGCCAATCCTCTGCGAGGCACAGCTCGAGCGCCCTTTGGATGTGGCGTATCGCTGGTTCGGCAAAAGGGCCCAGCACAGCGAGCATCTGGGGCTCCTGCTGGCCGAGATGCAGTCACTCCACCGCGCGCATCCCGGGGCGTCCTGGTGAGCGACGCGGCAGCCCTCGAGGCGGTCTGGGCCGTGCTGCGCGGCGTGGCGGATCCGGAGATCCCGGTGCTCTCTCTGGTGGATCTGGGCGTGATCCGAAACGTCTCGCTGGAAGGGACTCTCGTGGAGGTCGGATTGTCGCCGACCTATTCGGGATGCCCGGCCACTTCCGTGATCCGCGCCGACGTGGCCGCGGCGCTCACCGCTGCCGGGTACGTACCGCGGGTGAAGGACGTGTTGTCACCGCCGTGGACCAGCGCATGGATCACGCCGGAGGGTTGCGAGAAGCTGCGCGCCTACGGCATCGCTCCGCCGGAATTTCCGGTGACGCGCCCCGCCGCGCTGCACACCCCGGTGAAAAATCCGGCCTGTCCGCTCTGCGCCAGCCGGGACACCGAGCTGATTTCGGAATTCGGTTCGACGCCGTGCAAGTCGCTGCACCGTTGCCTTGCCTGTCTTGAGCCGTTTGACTGCTTCAAGTGCATCTGAGACCCGCCATGCTCACCTACCATCCGCTCACCCTGGTCCGTCGCGAAGCGATCGCCGAAGATGCCGTGCTGCTCGAACTCGCAGTGCCTCAGGCACTGGCCGATGAGTTCCGCTTCCAGGGTGGGCAACACCTGCCCTTGCGTGCATTGGTCGACGGTGTGGACCTGCGCCGCACGTATTCGATCGTCAGCCCGCCGGGCGGGCCGCTCACCCTCGGCATCCGTGTGCAGGGTGCCATGTCGCGTCACCTCGCCTCGCTGGCGCCAGGGGCCACTATCGATGCCATGCCCCCCACGGGACGCTTCCGTGCGGCGCTCGATCCTTCGAGAGCACGATCGCATGTGGCCTTCGCTGCAGGTTCCGGCATCACGCCGGTGCTCTCGATCGTCTCCACGGTCCTGGCCTGTGAACCCAATTCCACCGTGGTGCTCTACTACGGCAACCGCACGCTGTCCCGCACGATGTTCAGCGAAGCGGTCATGGCGCTCAAGAACCGCTATCTCGACCGCTTCGTCGTTCACTTTCTCATGAGCCGGGAACAGCAGGACGTCGAACGGCAGCACGGACGGCTGGACGGGCCGACGGTGCGCGCGCTGCTCGGCACGGACCTGCAGCCGTCGTGCGTGGACGAGTGGTATGTGTGCGGCCCGGATTCCATGGTGGGCGATGTGAAGGCGCTGCTGGAAGAACTGAAGGTGCCCGGACGCATCCATCAGGAACGGTTTGGCAGCGCGGCGCGTACCGCCGCGCCTGCGGCCGCGGTGGCGCCTGCGGTGGCCGGCACCGAAGTGATTGTCACCCTGGATGGCCGGGAGCGGCGTTTTCCCATGGGTGAGGCGCCCTCGATCCTTGCCGCGGCGGAGGCGGCCGGACTGCGGTTGCCCTTCTCCTGCCGGGCCGGCATCTGCTCCACGTGCCGTACCCGCGTGACGGCGGGTTCCGTCGTCATGGACCGCAATCAGGCGCTGGAGGATTGGGAAGTCGCGGCGGGCTATGTATTGTGCTGTCAGGCGCGCCCGACCAGCGCCACGGTCCGTCTCACCTACGATGAAACCTGAGTGACGCCCATGAATTTCGAGTCGATCCGGTACTCCTGCGAGGGCGGCATCGCCCGCCTCACGCTGAACCGTCCCGAGCGGCTGAATGCCTTCACCGCCGCCATGCACGCCGAAGTGCGCACGGTGCTCGACCGCTTGGTGGCGGACGGAGCCCGCGTTCTCGTCCTCACGGGTGCCGGGCGCGGATTCTGTGCCGGCCAGGACTTGTCGGATCGCGCCGTGGCGCCGGGTGGCGCGGCGGTCGATCTCGGGGCCTCGATCGAGGAGAACTACGCGCCGCTCGTCCTGCGACTGCGCGCACTGCCCATGCCGGTGGTTGCGGCCGTGAACGGCGTCGCCGCCGGCGCAGGTGCCAATCTCGCGCTCGCCTGCGACCTCGTGGTGGCGGCACGTTCCGCCAGTTTCATCCAGAGTTTCGCGAAGCTGGGACTGGTGCCGGATTGTGGCGGCACCTGGACCTTGCCGAGGCTTGCAGGCCAGGCCCGGGCCATGGGCCTTGCGCTGTTGGGCGATCGTCTCACGGCCGAGCAGGCGGCCCAGTGGGGCCTCATCTGGCAGTGCGTCGAGGATGCAGAGCTTGCGGCCACGGTCGACGCGCTGGCAGAACGGTTCGCGACTGCGCCGACGCGCGGACTTGCGGCCACCAAGCAGGCGCTCTACGGCACCTGGCAGCATGACCTTGCGACACAACTGAACATCGAGCGGGACCTGCAGCGGGAACTGGGCTACTCGGCGGACTACGCCGAGGGCGTCGCGGCCTTTCAGGCCAAGCGCGAGCCAAAGTTCTCCGGGCGCTGAGCGTCTCGCCGGACAGGGGGGTGACATGAGTGACGATGCGCAGGCGCTGGCCGAACGATCGGCCGCGGAACTCTGGCGGACGGACCTTGCGAGCCAGGGGCTTGGCATGCGGCTTGGGAAGATCGCGCCCGGACAGGTCTCCGTCACGATGACCGTGCGCGAGGACATGGCGAACGGCCATGGCATCTGTCACGGCGGATTTCTGTTCACACTGGCCGATACCGCGTTTGCCTTTTCCTGCAACTCCGGTGGCGAGGCGACGGTGGCGGCCAGTGGCCAGATCGATTTTCTGGAAGCGGTGAAAGTTGGCGACTGTCTGACCGCGACGGGCAGTCGCGAGTGGGAGCGTGGCCGACAGGGGATCTACAACGTCGAGATCCGCCGGGCCGACGGCGCGCTCGTCGCGCTCTTTCGCGGCCGCTCGCACCGCCTCGGCGCGGGCAAGAAATAATCAATCGAACCAGAAGGGTGGCACATGACCGAGGCTTTCATTTGCGATGCGATCCGCACTCCCATCGGACGCTACGGCGGAGCGCTTGCAAGCGTTCGCACGGACGATCTCGGGGCCGTGCCGCTCAAGGCCTTGATGGAACGCAATCCATCGGTCGACTGGTCGCGACTGGATGACGTGATCTATGGCTGCGCCAACCAGGCAGGCGAGGACAACCGCAATGTCGCACGGATGGCGTCCCTGCTCGCCGGCCTGCCGATCGAAGCGGGCGGCGTGACGCTGAACCGCCTGTGCGGGTCGGGGCTCGATGCCGTGGCCAGCGCCGCGCGGCAGATCCGGACGGGCGATGCCGAGCTCATCATCGCGGGGGGTGTGGAGAGCATGAGTCGTGCGCCTTTCGTCATGGCGAAGGCCGAGAGCGCTTTTTCGCGCGACGTGCAGGTGTTCGACACCACCATCGGCTGGCGTTTCGTCAACAAGCTCCTGAAGGCCCGTTACGGCATCGATTCGATGCCGGAGACGGCCGAGAACGTCGCGGCGGAGTTCTCCATCAGCCGCGAAGATCAGGACGCGTTCGCGCTGCGCAGCCAGGAGCGCGCGCTCGCCGCGCAGGCAAGCGGGCGCCTCGCGCGCGAGATCACGCCGGTGACGATTGCCGGCAAGAAGGGCGCCACGACCGTCGTCGCTGAGGACGAGCATCCCCGTGCGACCTCGCTCGAGGCCTTGGCAAAGTTGGGGACGCCGTTTCGCGAGGGCGGCACGATCACGGCAGGCAATGCCTCGGGCGTGAACGACGGTGCTGCGGCCCTCATCGTCGCCAGCGAGGCGGCCGTGCGTGCCCATGGGTTGACGCCACGTGCCCGGGTGCTGGGTGCGGCGGTGGCCGGTGTGGCGCCCCGCATCATGGGGATCGGTCCGGCCCCTGCAGCGGAGAAGCTGCTCGCGCGACTCGGGCTTGGCATCCACCAGATGGACGTCATCGAACTCAACGAGGCCTTCGCGGCGCAGGGTCTTGCGGTGACCCGAAGGCTTGGCATCGCCGATGACGCCCCGCATGTGAATCCCAACGGCGGCGCAATCGCGCTGGGTCACCCGCTTGGAATGAGTGGCGCACGGCTGGTGACGACTGCGACGTTGGAACTGGCCGAGCGGGGTGGTCGCCATGCGCTGTGCTGCATGTGTATCGGCGTCGGTCAGGGCATTGCCCTTGTGCTGGAGCGTGTCTGATGGCGGCGGCCGCACTGCAGAGTTATCTCGCCGGGAACTGGCGCCGCGGCACGGGTTCCGAGCTCCTGCTTAACGACGCGAGCACGGGTTCCGTGGTTGCAACGGTGGCTGGCAGCGGACTTGATACCGCGGCGGCCCTGCAGTACGCCCGCACGGTCGGGGGGCCTGCCTTGCGCGCGCTCACGTTCACGGAACGCGCGGGTCTGCTGCGATCGATAGGCAAACGCCTGATGGAACTCAAGGAGGAGTTCTACGAACTCTCCTACGCCACCGGCGCCACCCGCGCCGACGGATGGGTCGATATCGAAGGCGGCATCGGAACGCTGCTCACCTATGCCAGTCGCGGTGGCCGTGAACTGCCGAACGCACGGATCCTGTTGGATGGCGAGGTGGAGCCGCTCTCGCGCAAGGGCACCTTCGCCGGGCAGCACGTCCACCTGCCATTGCGCGGCGCGGCCGTGCACATCAACGCGTTCAACTTTCCGGTCTGGGGCATGCTGGAGAAACTCGGCCCTGCGCTGCTCGCGGGCGTCCCCGTCATCGTAAAGCCCGCCACCGTGACGTCGTTCCTGACCGAAGCGGTTTTTCGCCGCATCGTCGAGATGCGACTGCTGCCGGAGGGAGCGCTGCAGTTGGTGGTGGGCTCGGTGGGGGATCTTTTTGATCACCTTGACTGTCAGGATGTCGTGTCCTTCACCGGTTCTGCCGCCACGGCATTGCGACTGCGTTCGCATCCCCGGGTACTGGAGCGTTCGGTGCGGTTCATGGCGGAAACGGATTCGCTGAACTGCGCGATCCTGGGTCCCGATGCGGTGCCGGGTTCGCCGGAATTCGATCTCTATGTACGCGAAGTGGTGCGTGAGATGACCGTCAAGGCGGGCCAGAAATGCACCGCCATCCGCAAGGCTCTTGTTCCCGCCGAGTACTTCGACGCCGTTCAATCGGCGCTGATCGAACACCTCGGCACGATCGCAGTGGGAGATCCGCGCGATACCAACACGAAAATGGGTCCGCTGGTCGGCCGTTCCCAGCGCGACGAAGTCATGCGTGCGGTGGAGCAACTCGTGGCGGAAGCTGATGTGTACCGTCTACCCCAAGCCCTGTCGGGTGACGGCGCCTTCATGGCTCCCCACCTGCTGTCCTGCCGGGATGTGGAGCGGGCGGACGCGGTGCATCGGGTCGAGGCATTCGGTCCTGTCGCGACCTTGATGCCCTATGCGACGCTGGAGGAGGCCGCAAGACTTGCCCGGCGTGGCGAGGGCAGTCTCGTGTCGTCGGTCTTCAGTGCTGACGATACGGTGTTCGAGTCGCTGGTGATGGACATCGCGCCGTACCACGGGCGCCTGCTGCTCGCGAACCGGCATTGTGCGGCAGAGTCGACGGGCCATGGTTCGCCGCTTGCGCCGCTCGTGCACGGAGGCCCCGGTCGTGCCGGTGGTTCCGAGGAAATGGGAGGCATGCGCGGCGTGCTGCATTACATGCAGCGCACCGCCCTGCAGGGTTCGCCGCAGACCCTCACGCGGGTCGGTGGGCGCTTTGTGCGTGGGGCGACGCAAGAGACGGGCGGCGCGCATCCGTTTCGCAAGGCGTTCCATGAACTTGCGATCGGCGACACGTTTGTATCCCTTGAGCGCATCATCACCGTCGAGGACATCGAATCTTTCGCCGATCTGTCGGGCGACCGCTTCTATGCCCATATGTCGGACGCCGAGGCGGCGCGCAATCTCGTTGCCCAGGTCGATATCGAAACCGACCAGGTTGCCGTTTTCGACAAATTCGAACGGCGGGTACGCGCCGCCATTGCCGATCACCAGCGTGCCGGTCTGGCGCACCTTGGCAAGTGTGTCCTGGGCATGAACCGCGCCCACGGCGCCAATGCCGAGCACGGCAATGCCAATCGCGGC
>CAXBRZ010000094.1:0-8722 GCA_963978075.1 uncultured bacterium
CAAGCGACCATGCTCAAGGGCTGCGCGGTGTCGCAGGGACTCATGCTCGAGTCCACGTCGCTGGCGCTGCACGCGCCCGGCGGGCCGCACGACGGCTGCGCCACCAAGCTGCCGGCGGCGCGGCTGGCGGCGATCGACGCCGCGCGCCAGGCGTTTCCCGGGTGGAGCGCCACCACCGCGGTGGCCCGCGGCCGGGTTCTGAGCAAGGCCTCCCAGCTGCTCGAATCCCGCAAGGCGGAGCTGGCGGAACTGCTGACGCGCGAGGAGGGCAAGACGCTTGCGGAGGGCATCGGCGAGGTCAATCGCGCGGCGCAGATCTTCCGCTACTTCGCCGGCGAGGCGGTGCGTCTGCCCGGTGAGTCGCTGGACTCGATCCGGCCGGGCGTCGAGGTCGAGATACGCCGCGAGCCGATGGGGGTCGTGGGCCTCATCACGCCGTGGAATTTTCCGATCGCGATTCCGGCGTGGAAGATCGCCCCGGCGCTCGCCTACGGCAACACCGTCGTGCTGAAACCCGCCGACCTCACGCCGGCCTGCGCGCATGCGCTCGCCGAGATCCTCGTCGAGGCCGGCATCCCCGCCGGCGTCTTCAATCTCGTCATGGGTCGTGGCCGCGTGGTGGGCGAGGCGCTCGTCGAGCACCCGGGACTTGCGGCCCTGTCGTTCACCGGCTCCGCCGAAGTGGGTCGCGGCATTGTCGCCAAGGCGGCGGCGCGGCAACTGAAGGTCCAGGCCGAGATGGGCGGCAAGAACCCGATGGTGATCCTCAACGACGCGGATCTTGATGCCGTGCTGCCCCAGTGCATCAACGCGGCGTTCTACTCGACCGGCCAGCGGTGCACCGCGACCTCCCGCTTCATCGTCGAGCGCGGCATCCTCGCCGAGTTCTCGCAGCGCCTCGCGACGCAGATGACGGCCCTGAAGGTCGGCAACGCCATCGATCCTGCGACGCAGATCGGCCCGGTGGTGTCCGAAGGGCAGTTGGCGGGCAACCTGCGCTACGTGGACCTCGCCCGTCAGGAGGGCGCGAGCGTCATCGGCGGTGAGCGCATCGAGTGTGCGACCCGTGGCCACTACATGCGCCCGGCTTTGTTCCTCGATGCCGGCAACAACATGCGCACCAGCCGCGAGGAGATCTTCGGGCCCTGCGCCTCGGTGATCGCGGCGGAGGATTTCGAGCATGCGCTTGGCCTCGCCAACGACACCGAGTTCGGTCTCTCGGCCGGCATCTGCACCAGGAGCCTCAAAGCCGCGCGGGAGTTCACACGTCGTGCCGAGGCGGGTCTTGTCATGGTCAACCTGGCCACGGCGGGCGTCGACTATCACGTGCCCTTCGGTGGCCGCAAAGGCAGCAGTTACGGGGCACGCGAGCAGGGACGCTATGCGGTGGAGTTTTACACCACCGTGAAGACGGCCTACACCGCCTACTGAGTCGCGCCGGCCTCGCGGTCCAGGAGGCGGCGCTTGCGCGCCACGCCCCAGCGGTAGCCGCCGAGGCCGCCGTCGCCGCGCAGCACGCGGTGACACGGCACGAGCACGGCAATGCGGTTGGCGCCGCAGGCGGACGCGGCGGCGCGCACGGCGCGTGGTGCACCGATGGCGTGGGCGACTTCCGTGTAGGTGACCTGCTGACCCGGCGCGAGGGTGCGCAGGAAATGCCAGACCTTGAGCTGGAAGGCGGTCCCGCGCAGGTCCAGCGGCAGGTTCGGGACGGCGTCGTTGCCGCGCAGATAGTCATCGAGGGCATCGATCCAGGCGGCGAGTTGCACCGCATCGGCGTGGGCCGCTTCGCACACTGCGGCCGGAAACTCGCGCTGCAGGCACTGCCGCAGGTGCGCCTCGTCCGGCCCGAACTCGGCGAAGCACACGCCGGTGTCGGTGGCCGCGAGCATCAGCGGACCCTCCACCGTGGTGGCACAGACGTAACGGATGCGCTCGCCGCGTCCGCCCCCCCGATAGCGCGAGGGCGTCATGCCGAGGTGCCTTGCGGGCTCGCCGTAGACGCGGCTGGTCGAGCCAAAGCCGGCCGCATCGATGGCGTCGGTCACGCGCGTGCCGGCCTTCAGTCCAGTGCGCAGGCGCCGCAGCCGGCAGCCATCCTGATACTGCTTCGGCGACAGGCCGAAGTGCGCCTTGAAGCGGCGCTGCAGGTGGGCCGGCGACAGCGCGGCCTGTGCTGCCAGTGTCTCGAGTGACAGGGCCTCGTCGGCATGCGCCTCGATGTGGCGGGCGATGGCCTCGAGCCGTGTGGCCAGGCTGGAAGGTGAAGGTTTCGTCATGGGCTGACGATACCCCGCGGACCGTCCTGCCGCACTCCGATTCCTGCGCAACGGCGACCGGTATCCGTTCGGCCCTCTACGCGCTACAGTCGTGGCTCGTGCCTGCAGAGAGAGGGGGATTGCACATGTCATGGTCACGTCGCGAGTTCATGTCGGGAGTTGCGCTCGGCGCGCTCGGATCCACCGGCCTGTCGGCCACTGCGGGCACCTCACCGGTCACCCCCACCCAGAAGATGCGGGCGGCCGGCCGGCCGGTGATCGTCTCGGCGGGCAACGGCTACAGCTATCTGGACCGCGCCTGGGAGTACCTCAAGGGCGGCGGTGACACGCTGGAGGCCGCCATCCGCGTGGTGAAGGGTGCCGAGGATGACCCGGAAGACGACAGCGTCGGCCTCGGGGGCCTGCCGAACGAGGAAGGCGTCGTGGAGCTGGATGCCTCGTGCATGCACGGTCCGACCCGACGCGCCGGATCGGCCGGCGGCGTGCGCAACATCCGCACCATGGCCGAGCTCGCGCGCGAGGTCATGAACCATTCCGGTCACGTGATGCTTATCGGCGAGGGCGCCGAGCGCTTTGCGGTGGCGCGCGGCATGAAGCGCGAGAACCTCCTCACCGAGGAGACCCGCAAGGTGTGGCTGCTGTGGAAGGAGTCGCACTCCGACTGGTGGGGACCGGGCGTCTCGAGCCCGCGCTGGCGCGAGCGCTTCAAGGAGCGCACCGCCGACGAACACCTCGAGTACCACGAGCGGCTGCAGCGCCTTGCCGAGGATCTCGGGATCGACCCGAAGGTCCGCGCGGCGGCCATCCACAAGATCCTGTTTCCGCCGACCGGGACGATCCATTGCTCGACGCTGGCCGCCAATGGCGACATGTCCGGGTGCACCACCACGAGCGGACTTGCCTGGAAGATCCCCGGCCGTCTCGGTGACTCGCCGATCATCGGCGCGGGCTGCTACACCGATCAGGATGTGGGCTCGGCGGGTGCGACCGGCAGCGGCGAGGAGAACATCCGTGTGGCCGGCGCGCACACGATCGTCGAGAACATGCGCCGCGGCATGGAGCCCTTCGATGCCGGCATGGATGCGCTGAAGCGCATCGTGCGCAACTACGACGGTGACATGAACCGCCTGCAGTACGTCGACATGACCTACTACATCCTGCGCAAGGACGGCGCCTACGCCGGTGTGTCCCTCTGGACGGGCTACGAGCCCGGCCGTCCGCACACCATCGCCGTGCACGACGGTACGCGGCGTCTTGAGAAGACGGTCAGCCTCTTCGAGGGCGCGTCGCAGGAATGGCCGCCGGTGGTGGCGCCGTCCAAGGCCAGCATCTGATGCGCCCGCTGCGCCCGGCGTTCGCCGCCGTCCTGCTGTCGGCGCTTTGGTCCGCGGCGGTCGCGGCGCCGCCGACGGTGATCTATGCCGGCCATCTCATCGACGGCACGGGTGCCCCACGCCGCGACGCCGTGGCGGTGGAAGTGCGCGACGGCAAGATCACCGCGGTGAGTGACCGTGGCCGTTACAAGGCAAGCGCAGACAGCCGGATCATCGACCTTGGCGGCGCGACCTTGCTGCCGGGCCTGATCGACACGCACACACACCTGTTCCTGCAGGGCGAGTTGCCCGAAGAGGGTGGATACGACGCTCAGCTGCTGCGTCATCCGCTGTCCTTTCGTGCAGCGCGCGCCGTGGTGTCGGCGCGGCGCGCCCTCGACCAAGGGTTCACGACGCTGCGCGATCTTGAGACCGAGGGCGCGGGCTACGGTGATGTCGGCATCAAGGAGGCCATCGAGGCCGGCTACATCGACGGCCCCCGTCTCCTGGTGGCGACCCGCTCGATCTCGACGACGGGCGGCTATCCGTTGGAAGGCTATGCGCCGGAGATCCACGTGCCGAAGGGGGCGCAGCTGATCGATGGCCCCATCGAGGCACGCAAGGCCACACGCGAGCAGCTCGACAACGGCGCCGACTGGATCAAGGTGTACATGACCCACCGTTCGTGGCTCGACAAAGAGGGACATCTCGTCACACAGCCGACACTGACGGTGGAAGAACTGCGCGCCGTCACCGACGAGGCGCACGGCTGGGGCCACAAGGTGGCCTGCCACGCGTACAACGGCATCGGCCTGCAGCGCGCGCTCGATGGTGGCTGCGACACCATCGAGCACGGACTCGAGATGACCGACGCGCAGATCGCGCAGATGAAGCGGCAGGACCTGTGGTACGTGCCGACCCTCGAGGTCTATTACCGTGACTGGGATCCTGCAGGGACGCCGGCCGGCGAGCGGGACCGCAAGCGTGCCGCCGTCCACGAGACCACCTTCCAGAAGGCCCTCGCGGCGGGTGTGAAGATCGCGTTCGGGACCGACATGGGCGGCATTCCGTGGAACGAGCCGATCGCGCTCGAGTTCGGGCGCGAGGTGGCGCTTGGCATGACGCCGCTGCAGGCCATCACGTCGGCGACGGGCAAGGCGGCGGATCTTCTGGGCATGACAGGCGAGATCGGTGTCGTGGCGCCGGGCGCGCTGGCTGATCTGACCGCTGTCGCCGGCGATCCGCTGGCCGATGTCGCGGAGCTCGGGAAGGTCGGGTTCGTGATGAAGGGCGGGCACGTGCACCGTGACCGCTTGTCCTTGCATGCCACGGAGCACTGAGCCATGAGCACGACGCGTTCGATGACCCGTCTGGCGGCGACGAGCCTTGTGGGGGCCAGCATCGAGTGGTTTGACTTCTATCTGTACGGGGTGGCGGCGGCGATCGTCTTTCCGGCGCTGTATTTCCCCAAGGACATGCCGGCCTTCGTGTCGGTGCTGGCCTCGCTCAGCACCTATGCGGTCGGCTTTGTCGCCCGACCCTTCGGCGCGGCGGTGTTCGGGCACGTCGGGGACCGCTGGGGACGCAAGTCGGCGCTCACGGTCGCCCTCGTGGTGATGGGCCTTGCCACCGCACTGATCGGGCTCCTGCCGGGCTATGCGGCGCTCGGGGTGGCGGCGCCCACGCTGCTCGTACTGCTGAGATGCGTGCAGGGCCTCGCAATCGGTGGGCAGTGGGGTGGGGCGATGCTGCTCGTGGTGGAAAGCGCGCCCCCCGAGCGGCGCGGGTTCTATGGCAGTTTCGCGCAGGTCGGTGCGCCGGCCGGGGTGGTGCTTGCGAACCTCGCCTTCATCATCATCGACCGCTACACCGACCACGACTCGTTCCTGTCGATCGGCTGGCGGATTCCGTTCCTTCTGTCGGCGGGGCTCGTCGGTCTTGCGTGGTACATCCACACGCGCATCGAGGAGACGGCCGAGTTCCGTGCGGTGGAAGCGAAGCTCGCCGGGGCGCCCGCGGTGTCGCCGATCCGCGATGCGCTCCTCAATCACCCCAAGCGCGTGCTGCTCGCGGCCGGCGCCTTCCTCGCCGTGCAGGTGTCGTTCTACATCGCCATCCAGTTTGTCGTCGTCTGGGGCAGCAATCCCGATTTCGGGCTCGGCATGCCGAAGTCGACGCTTCTGACCGCCGTGATGTGCTCAAGTGCCGTGATGGCGCCGAGTCTGCTCTGGTGCGGCACGCTGTCGGATCGTTTCGGCCGCCGCCGCGTCTATCTCACCGGCGCCGCACTGACGGCGGTCTGGGCCTTTGTGATGTTTCCGCTTGTGGAGACTCGTCAGCCCTTCCTGATCTTCGTGGCGGTGGCCACGAGCACGGTCATCAACGGCCTCATGTACGGGCCGCAGGCGGCGCTCTTCGGCGAACTGTTCCCGACCTCGGTGCGCTACTCCGGCGCTTCGCTCGGCTACCAGATCGGGGCGGCGTTCGGTGGCGGGTTCGCGCCGCTGATTGCGACCTGGCTCTTGCAGGCCACGCACGGCACCTTCTGGATCTCCGTGTACATTGCGCTCGCGAGCCTTGCGACCATCCTCAGCATCCTCGCGATCGGCACCCGGCGTGAGATGGCGGGGGGCTCGCTCTGAAGGCTTGATCAGTTGGCGTCGCCCGACGGAGCGGCTTGGGCGCGCACGAAACCGCGCTTGCCGCTCTGGAAGAACTCGAGGAAGCGCAGCGTCTCGGGCTGCGTGTAGTCGCCCGAGGCGATCGCCGCGGCCGCAAGGTCGCGCGGATTGCCGACGGGTCGGCAGACCGCATGAAAGGCCCGCCGTACCTCGGCGATCACCGCCGCCGAGAAGCCGCGCCGGCGCAGTCCCACGGCGTTGAGACCGACCAGCTCGTCACGCTCCGCCACCATCGTGTAGGGCGGCACGTCGCGCGTGAGGCGCGTGAGTCCGCCGATCATGGCGCTCTCGCCGATACGGCAGAACTGGTGGACCGCCGCGCCGCCGCCGAGGAAGGCGCGTTCGCCGACGTGCACATGGCCGGCCAGCAGCACCTGGTTGGCGAGGATCACGCGATCGCCCACCTGGCCGTCGTGCGCGACATGGGAGGTGGCCATGAGGAAGCAGTCCGCACCGATACGGGTGGCGGTGCCGGGCTTCGTCGCGCGATTGACGGTCACGTGCTCGCGCAGGACGGTGCGGTCGCCGATCTCGACCCACGACTCGGTACCCGGGTCAAAGCCCAGGTCCTGCGGGTCGCCGCCGATGACGGCGAACGGGTGGACGACCACGCCGTCGCCGAGGCGTGCATGGCGCGTGACGAGGGCATGGGCATGGATGGTGCAGCCCTGTCCGAGACGGGCCCCCTCTTCGACGAGGGCCGTGGGATGAATGCTCATGGAGATGGACCACGATCGACAGACAGGACGTCATCGTAGCGGTTTGCCGCCGGCTCGTGGGGCCTCACCGCAGGGTCGGTTGCGCTAGGATCACCGGATGAGTACGCAGGATGTGCGTCAGACGGTGGATGTGGCCGTGGTGGGGGGCGGTGTCATGGGCGCCGCGCTCGCGACCTGGCTGCGCACGCTGGATCCTTCGGTGTCGGTCGCGGTCGTCGAGCGTGATCCGACCTGGTCGAGGGCCTCCTCCGCTCTGTCGGCGGCCTCCATCCGCCAGCAGTACACGCAGCCCGTCAATATCGAGATCTCGCGCCAGAGCCTCGCGCTCTTGCGTGGCGCCGCCGACTGGCTGGCGGTGGGGGATGACCGGCCGGACCTCGGCTTTCAGGAGGACGGCTATCTCTACCTCGCGGGTGTCGAAGGTGCGCAGGCGCGGCGCGAGGCACACCGGCTGCAATGCGCGCTCGGTGCCGATGTCGCGCTCCTGACGCCTGATGCCCTGACCGAACGGTTTCCGTGGCTGAACGTGGCCGACGTGGAGCTCGGCACGCTGGGGCTCAGCGGAGAGGGCTGGTTCGACGGCTATCGGCTCCTCACGGCGCTGCACGCCAAGGCCAAGGCGCTCGGGGCCTCGTTCGTGCGGGGCGACGTCGTGGCCATGACGGTTGAGGACGCGCGCGTGCGCACGCTGGCGCTCTCCGATGGCCGACAGTTGTCGGCAGGTTCGGTCGTCAATGCCGCGGGTCCCTGGGCCCGGTCGGTCGGCGCCATGGCCGGGATTCCCTTGCCGGTCACCGCAAGCCGGCGCACGGTGTTTGTGCTCGAGTGCCCGACGCCCTTGCCGCGCTGCCCGCTCCTCATCGACACGAGCGGGTTCTGGCTGCGGCCCGAAGGCGCGTACTTCATCGGCGGTATCGTTCCTGTGGACGCCGGCGACGGGCGGCCGCTGGAACCGGAACTGGATACCTTCGAGGAGGACTTCTGGCCGCTTTTGGCACACCGCATTCCGGCGTTTGAGGCGCTGCGGGTCGTGCGCGCCTGGGCCGGCTATTACGAGATGAACACCTTCGATCACAACGCGATCGTCGGTGCCCACCCGACGGTGCGCAATTTCTACTGCATGAACGGCTTTTCCGGTCACGGCATGCAGCAGGCGCCGGCGGTCGGCCGCGCGCTGGCCGAGCAGATTCTGTTCGGCGAGTACCGGAGCCTGGATCTGGCGCCCCTTGCCTTCGAGCGGATTGCCGCAGGGCGTCCGCTGCCGGAATCGGCGATCATCGGCTGAGCGGACGGAGCGCACCGTTGGGCGGACTGAGGGAGGAATGAGATGTCGGCAGTACCTGATCCTGCATCGGTCGACCGGACCCAGGCACTCCTTGCGCGCTATCGCGCGCGTACGCCCGGTTCCGCCGCCGCCCACGCGGCGGCGAAACTCGTGATGCCGGGCGGTGACACCCGGACCACGACCTACTTCGCGCCGTATCCCGTCAGCATGACCCATGGCGACGGTTGCCGCCTGTGGGACGTCGACGGCCATGAGTACCTCGACTTTCTCGGCAACTACACCTCCATGATCCACGGGCATGCGCACCCCGCGATCGTGGAGGCCGTCACGGCGCAGTTGCAGCGCGGCACGGCCTTTGGCAGTCCGATCGCGTTGCAGACCACGCTGGCAAACACCCTCGTGGCACGCGTGCCACGAGGGTGTTTGCCAGCGTGGTCTGCAACGC
>CAXBRZ010000095.1:0-8667 GCA_963978075.1 uncultured bacterium
GATGGCGCGCTCTGCGATGGCCTTGCCCACCGCTGCTGCCGCTGCCACATTGCCGGTGGTCTTGAGGTCGCCGCGCACGGCTTCCTGCACCGTCGATGCGCTGGCGAGAATCTTCTCGCCGGAAGCATCGATGATCTGGGCATAGATGTGCTGCGTCGAGCGATGGATCGCCAGACGGACAGTACGGAGCGAACGGATCTTCGCGCGGGTCTTGGCAGCGCGGCGCAGCCGCACGCCCTTTTTGTCAATGATCTTTTTCATGGCGCCTTACTTCTTCTTGGCTTCCTTGAGTTCGATCTGCTCACCGGAGTACCGAACGCCCTTGCCCTTGTACGGCTCTGGCGCACGGAAACGACGGATGTCGGCCGCAACCTGGCCGAGCTTCTGGCGATCCGAACCCTTGATCATGATCTCGGTCTGGCTCGGCGTCTCGATCGTGATCCCCTCGGGGATCGGATAGACGACCGGATGCGAGAATCCGAGGGTGAGGTTCAACGACTTGCCCTGAACGGCGGCACGGTAGCCGACGCCCACGAGTTCAAGCTTCTGCTCGAAACCCGTGCTGACACCCTTCGCCATGTTGGCAAGGTGCGCACGGGTCGCGCCGGCAAGCGCCCAGGTCGCGGTGTCATTGGCAGCCACCTTGACGGAGAGAGCCTGAGCTTCCTGCGCGACCGACACATTGGGGGCAAGTTTCACGGTCAGGGTGCCCTTGGCACCCTTGAGCGTGACGCTGTCCGCCGCGATCGTGGCGGTCACACCCTGCGGCAGCGTAACTGGCTTCTTAGCAACTCTGGACATGATCGTTCCTTTACGAAACCACGCCGAGGATCTCGCCGCCCTGGCCGGCCGCACGGGCCTGCCGGTCGGTCATGACGCCCTGGGAGGTCGAGACGATGGCGATACCGAGACCACCGAGCACCTTCGGCAATGCGTCCTTGCCGCGATAGGCGCGAAGCCCCGGTCGGCTGACGCGCTCCAGGCGCTCGATCACGGGACGCCCCTCGTGATACTTGAGATGCACCGTCAGCGTCGACTTGCCGCCGTCGGATTCGGTGGTGAACCCGGCGATGTAGCCCTCGTCACGCAGCAGCGTGGCGATCGACACCTTCAGCTTCGATGCCGCGCAGGAGACATCCGGCTTGCGCGCCGCCTGGGCGTTGCGAATCCGGGTGAACAGGTCGGCAATGGGATCAGTCATGCTCATGGGCGGTTCCTTACCAGCTGGCCTTGCTCAGACCCGGGATTTCTCCCCGGTTGGCGGCCTCACGCAACTTGGTACGCGCGAGCCCGAACTTGCGGTAGACACCGCGTGGACGACCCGTGATCGAGCAACGAATCCGCTGGCGGTTCGGATTGGAGTCGCGCGGCATCTTCTGCAGCGACTCCTGCGCAGCGACCCGCTCCTCGTGGGAGCTCTTCGGGTTACGGATGACCTCGCGCAGCTTCGCCCGCTTCGCAGCGTGCTTCTTCGCGAGGGCCTGGCGGCGCTTTTCACGCTCCAGCATATTGGTCTTGGCCATTGCCGTTACCTTCCAGAGACTACTTGCGGAACGGGAAGTTGAACGCCGTCAGCAGCGCCTTCCCAGCCTTGTCGTCGACAGCGGTCGTCGTGATCGTGATATCCATTCCCCGGACCTTGTCGACCTGGTCGTACTGGATTTCCGGGAAAATGATCTGTTCCTTGACGCCGAAGTTGTAATTTCCACGACCATCGAACGAACGCGCCGAAACGCCGCGGAAGTCACGGACACGCGGCAGCGCGATGCTGATCAGACGATCAAGGAATTCATACATGCGAGCGCCGCGCAACGTGACCTTGGCGCCAATGGCGAGGCCTTCGCGCAGCTTGAAGGACGCGATCGACTTGCGTGACTTGCAGAGCAGCGGCTTCTGGCCGGTGATCTTCTGCAGGTCTGCAACCGCGTTTTCAATGAGCTTCTTGTCCGAAACCGCATCGCCTACACCCATGTTCACGGTGATCTTTTCGATCTTCGGAACCTGCATGGGGTTGCTGAGGCCGAGCTCACTCATGAGCTGCGACACGATGACGTCCTGATAATGCTTGTGGAGCCTGGTCATGATGCCTGTCCTGATGGTTGGGTCTCGACGCCTCAGGCGTCGACAACCTCGCCGTTCGACTTGAAGACGCGCACCTTGCGACCGTCATCCAGCGTCTTGAAACCGATACGGTCACCCTTGCTGGTGGCCGGATTCAGCAACAACACGTTGGAAGCGTGGATAGGCGCTTCCTTCTGGACGATGCCACCCGCCACACCCGACTGCGGGTTCGGCTTCTGGTGCTTTTTCTTCATGTTGACGTTCTCCACAACGACAGTGTCGTTGTCGAGCACGCGGATGACTGTGCCGGTTCGGCCCTTGTCACGACCGGTCGTCACGACGACCCGGTCTCCCTTGCGAATACGATGCATGTCGTTTCCCCGTCTCCGTGTCGAGTCCCTTACAGGACCTCGGGTGCCAGAGAGATGATCTTCATGAACTGCGAGGTACGCAGTTCGCGCGTCACGGGCCCGAAAATACGGGTCCCGATCGGTTCCAGCTTGGTGGTGAGCAGCACGGCGGCATTCCCGTCAAAACGGATCAGCGAACCGTCCGCACGACGAACGCCCTGACGGGTGCGCACGACGACCGCGTCATACACTTCGCCCTTCTTGACCTTGCCGCGAGGAATGGCGTCCTTGACGCTCACCTTGATAACGTCGCCCACACTGGCGTATCGGCGCTTGGAGCCGCCGAGCACCTTGATGCACATGAGGCTGCGTGCACCACTATTGTCAGCCGCCGAAAGAAGAGTCCGCATCTGGATCATTGACGTACTCCCGGTTTCAGCGAGCGCGTTCGACAACGCGCACGAGCGTGTAGCTCTTGCGTCGCGACAGTGGGCGGCACGGCGCGATCGACACCGTGTCGCCGGCCTTGCACTCGTTGTTTTCGTCATGCGCGAGCAGTTTCGTCGTGCGGCGGATGTACTTGCCGTACTGCGGGTGCTTCACGAGACGTTCGATTGCCACTGAGATGGTCTTGTCCATCTTGGTGCTGACGACCCGGCCGGTGAGCGAGCGCTCCGCGCTGGCCGTTTCGTTGGAAATTTCCGCGGACATCAGGCGTTACCTCCGGCGCGCTTCTGGGTAAGCGCCGTCTTAATGCGCGCAATGCTCTTGCGCACCTTGCCGTGCTGATCCGGCTTGGCGGGCTGCCCTGCGGCAGCCGCCATGCGCAGATTGAACTGCTCGCGGCGCAGCTTCAGGAGCTCATCCTGAAGTTCCGCCGGCGTCTTGTTGCTGAGATCTTTGAAGCTCATGACTTTCCTCGTGCGTGCGCTTAGCGCACCTGGCGCTTCACGAACGTGGTGGCGATCGAGAGCTTGGCGGCTGCAAGACGGAATGCTTCGCGGGCATCAGCCTCGGAAATGCCTTCCATCTCGAAGAGCACCTTGCCAGGCAGCACGCGGGCCACCCAGTACTCGACGTTACCCTTGCCGCTGCCCATACGGACTTCGAGCGGCTTGGCCGAAACCGGAATGTCCGGGAACACACGGATCCAGATCTGGCCGCCACGCTTCACGTGACGGGTCATCGCTCGACGGGCAGCTTCGATCTCGCGGGAGGTCATGCGCCCACGGCCGGTGGCCTTGAGCGCGAACTCGCCGAACGAAACCGTGCTTCCCCGGTGCGCGGAGCCGCTGTTGGTACCCTTGAACTGCTTGCGGAACTTGGTGCGCTTTGGCTGCATCATGGTCGTATTCCTCTCTGCCAGCCTTACGCCGTCTGGGCCGCATCGGCCTGGGCTGCGTCGTTCGACGAATCGGCGCCTTCCAGCGCCGAGCGGTCAAACACCTCGCCCTTGAAGATCCACACCTTGACGCCAATGACGCCATACGTGGTGCGGGCTTCGGCAAAGCCGTAATCGATATCCGCGCGGAACGTGTGCAGCGGAATGCGGCCTTCGCGGCTCCATTCCGTGCGTGCGATCTCGGCGCCGTTGAGACGGCCCGACGCGCGCACCTTGATGCCCAGGGCGCCACTGCGCATGGTGTTCATCACCGAGCGCTTCATCGCGCGACGGAACATCACACGCTTTTCGATCTGCTGCGCGATGCCTTCGGCCACGAGTTGGGCGTCCGATTCCGGCTTGCGGATCTCGGAGATGTTGATGCGCACGTCCTGCATCGGCAGGCGCATGCGGCGGGCGACTTCGGAGCGAAGCTTCTCGATGTCCTCGCCCTTCTTGCCGATCACGATGCCCGGTCGAGCCGTGTGGATCGTGATGTTGACACGCCGAGCGGCGCGCTCGATGTGGATGCGGCTCACCGACGCTTCGGCAAGACGCTTCTTGAGGAACTCGCGCACCGTAAAGTCGGTATGCACAAGCGACGGGAAGCTCTTCGAGTGGGCATACCACTTGGAAGTCCAGTCGCGCGTGATGCCAAGACGGATGCCGGTCGGATGTACTTTCTGGCCCATGTTTCTCTAGTCCTCGGCCTTATTTGGCCGCATCCGCGACGTAGATCGTGATGTGACTGTTGCGCTTGACGATGCGCGTGCCACGACCCTTCGCGCGAGCGCCGAAACGCTTCAGCACGGGAGCCGTGTCAACCTCGATTCGCCAAACCTTCAGTTCATCGATGTCTGCATTGAAATTGTGCTCGGCATTGGCAATGGCCGACTCGAGCACCTTGCGCACCAGGTCCGCGCCCTTCTTGGGCATGAACTTGAGTGTCGAAAGCGCCTGTCCAACCGGCTTGCCACGGACGATGTCCGCCACCAGCCGGCACTTCTGCGGGGAGATGCGCGCATTGCGCAGCTTTGCGAAGGTGTGCATGGATTAATCCGCCTTCCGGTCGCCGCCGTGCGCCTTGAAGGTGCGCGTCGGGGCAAACTCGCCAAGCTTGTGGCCGACCATGTTCTCGGTCATGAGAACCGGCACATGGTTGCGGCCGTTGTGGACGGCGATCGTGAGACCGACCATCTCCGGGGTAACCATTGAACGGCGCGACCAGGTCTTGATCGGGCGACGGTCGTTCTTCGCTGCAGCCACCTGCACCTTCTTGGCGAGGGGCAGATCAACGAACGGACCTTTCTTGAGTGAACGTGGCACGTTAGGACCCTCGAATTACTTGCGGCGCTGCACGATGAACAGATTCGTGCGCTTGTTGTGACGGGTCTTCTTACCCTTCGTCTGCCAGCCCCAGGGCGAGACCGGATGCGGGTTACCCTGCCCCGACTTGCCTTCACCACCGCCGTGCGGGTGATCGACCGGGTTCATGACAACACCGCGGACCGTCGGACGGATACCGCGCCAACGCTTCGCACCGGCCTTGCCAAACTGACGGAGGTTGTGCTCGTCGTTGCCGACCTCACCGATGGTGGCACGGCAGTCGATATGGACTTTGCGCATCTCGCCCGACCGCAGACGGATAAGGGCGTGGAGTCCTTCACGGGCGGTGTACTGGGCGGACGCGCCGGCGGAGCGAGCCAGCTGGCCACCCTTGCCGGGCTTCAACTCGATGTTGTGCACCGAGCTGCCAACCGGAATGTGACGGAGCAGCATCGCATTGCCAGGCTTGATCGGCGACTCCTGTCCCGACTGGACTTCATCGCCTTCCTTCAGGCCCTTGGGCGCGAGGATGTAACGACGCTCGCCGTCCTTGTACAGGATGAGCGCGATGTAAGCAGAGCGGTTCGGGTCATACTCGACCCGCTCGACGACGGCGGGGATGCCGTCCTTGTCGCGACGGAAGTCGATCAGCCGATACTTGTGCTTGTGACCACCACCCTTGTGACGTGTGGTGATGCGGCCGGAACTGTTTCGAGCACCGGTCGAATTCTGGGACACCAGCAATGGCGCGTGGCCCTTGCCCTTGTGGAGGTGCGAACGATCCGGCTTCACGACAAAGCGTGCGCCCGGGGACGTCGGCCTCATTTTGATCATTGCCATGGGTTAAGCCCTTTAGTCTCGAGGCCCTTAGGCCTTCACCGCGCCCGTGAGATCGATCGTCTGACCGGACTTCAGGCTCACATAAGCCTTCTTCCAGTCCGAACGACGACCCATCATCGCGCCGAAACGCTTCTGCTTGCCTGCGACGTTGACCACCTGCACGGCGTCAACCTCGACAGAAAACATCAATTCGACCGCAGCGCGAATTTCCGGCTTCGACGCATCGCGACGCACGCGGAACACGTACTGGCCGTTCTTCTCGCTGATGCGGGCGGACTTCTCCGACACGTGAGGGACGAGCAGGATGCTGATCAGTCGCTCGGTCTTGGCGACCGGAACGGTGTTGGTAGCGGTGCTCATGCCAGACGCTCCTCGATCATCTTCAGTGCGCCCACGGTGACGATGACCTTGTCGTGGCGGGCAAGGCTGACCGGATCGATCTGGGCGACCGTTACAACCTCGACGTAAGGAAGGTTACGAGCCGCGAGGAACAGCTTTTCGTCGAAAGCCTCCACGATGATGAGCGCGTTCTCCGCGCCCAGGCTCTTCAGGTGGCCCGCCAGCAGCTTGGTCTTGGGCGCATCGAGTTCCATCGAAGGAACGACGACCAGCGCATCGGTTCGTGCAAGCTGCGAGAACATGACGCGGATCGCGCCACGGTACATCTTGCGGTTGACCTTCTGGGAGTAATCGCGGGGCCGCGCGGCAAACGCGCGACCACCACCGACCCAGATCGGGCTGCGGATGGAACCGGCACGGGCGCCGCCCGTACCCTTCTGTGCATGCGGCTTGCGACCGCCACCACGGACTTCGGCGCGGCTCTTCTGAGCCTTCGTTCCTGCCCGGCCAGCCGCCATATAGGCGACCACGACCTGGTGGACGAGGGTCTCGTTGAATTCGCGAGCAAAGGCGGCATCTGCCACCTCCACTTCAGCAGCGCCGGCCCCGGCATTCACTACCTTGAGCTTCATGGGGTTGCCTCGCCTTTACTTCTTGGCCGGAGCGACGCGTACGCGCCGGGCCTGGCCCTTGACCTTGACCGACGGGCGAACCACGACGGTGCCACCCTCGGTGCCCGGAACGGCGCCGCGGATGAGGATCAGGTTGCGCTCGGCATCGACCGAAACAACCTTGAGATTTTCGGTGGTCACGCGGTCGACGCCCATGTGGCCCGACATGCGCTTGCCCTGGAACACGCGGCCCGGGGTCTGGCGCTGGCCGATGGACCCTGGCGCACGGTGGGTGACCGAGTGGCCATGCGATCCGCCGCCGCCGCCGAAGTTGTGACGCTTCATGACGCCGGCGTACCCCTTGCCCATGGTTGTGCCGGTGACATCCACGACCTGGCCGGCCGCGAACATGTCCACCTTGAGCTCGGCACCGGCCGCGAGATCAGAGCCCTCGGCATCGGAAACGCGGAACTCGTGCAAGGCCTCGCCCGGCGACACGTTCGCCTTGGCGAAGTGACCGGCGGCAGCTTTGGTGACACGGGAAGGACGACGGGTACCGAAGGTGATCTGCACCGCACGGTAGCCATCCGATTCAAGCGTCTTGATCTGAGTGACGCGATTGGGCAGCGCCTCGATCACGGTGACCGGCACTGTCTCGCCGGCATCCGTGAAGACGCGGGTCATGCCGCGCTTGCGGCCGACCAGCCCCAAGCCATGCTTCAGGCTCATTGGGTCTACACCTCTTTACGTCCACCTACTGCAATTGGCAGGTGGCACTTCAACCATCGCCGGCGGGAAACCCCATCGGCGCCCTAAATCACTGATTTCTAAGCCCGTACCAGTAACCCGATCCGCGGTTTCAGCCCCGCGCCGCCTCCGGAATGACCCGTATTCGGCTGTCTGGACTGACCTTCGGAGGGCACACCTGATGAAGGCGGGCCACAGCGAGCCGCCAATATTAGTTGGGGACTCGATGCAAATCAAGAGCCGCGACGCGAAATAATCCGCGTCGCGGCTTAAAACTTCAATTCAGCTTGATCTGAACGTCGACGCCAGCCGGCAGTTCGCAGGTCAAGCTCACGTTGGAGGCGGGAGCCGTTCCGTCGTTCTTCACGGTGATTTCGTAGCCGGTTTCCACTCCAACTTCAACAGGGTCATCCAGGTCGGCCACATTGACAACCAGAGAGGCCGCTCCTTCGACTCGGGTCGCAGTGTCTGCATCACTGACCGCACCGTGTTCCGATGTGGCACGAATGTAGTGTGTGAATTCGCCGGCGGTTTTGGCAGTCATGACGACGCTGATCTCCGCCTTCTCACCCTTGTCGAGGCGACCGACGAACCAGTTCAGCATTCGATTCTGTGAGTCGAACTGCGCCCCCTTTTCGGCGGAAACGAAGTCGAAGCCTTCGGGGACCTTGTGCATCACACGCACATTGTCGCGCAAGGCATCATTCCGCAAGACCGGGCTGCTCAGCCCTTGGTCATACTCGCGCGAGATGATCAAGCAGCCGCTGTTGAAGAAGCTGCTTCTCTGTCACTTGCTGGATTTCAGTCAGACCTTCAACGATTTTGAAGATGGTTTCATTAAGCAAGCAGTTGGCCAGACTGGACAGCAGCTCATAAGGCATCCTCTGCTGGTATTGCCTAGCATTTTAGTAAAACCAATGCATGAACACTTGTATAAAAATATAACTTATACTAAAAGACTTTACAAGGGAAGTTTTTGAGCCAAAAGCTGAAGCTTTTCAAGCAAATAATA
>CAXBRZ010000096.1:0-8624 GCA_963978075.1 uncultured bacterium
GTAGCCCACACCCGCAATGCGGACGGTCTGACCGGAAGTGCTCAAGCCAATGTAGATAAATCCCGCGAGTGCGCGGCGTCGATTATGATTTCCGCGCCGCCAAATAGCGCGCGACATCATCTCCGGACACGCGACCACCCGGCCCCGTAGCCGCAATGTCACTCACCGTCGCTGGATCCAAACCAGCCTCTTGCAGCATCTTGGTCGCGCGCGGCGTCCACACCAATGCCGCCGCCGGTTTCGCCACGGCGGCAGCAGTCGCCACCCCCTTGGCCTCCAAGTGGCGCAGCGAAACATCCGACGTTTCAATCTGCAAAAACGGCGCACCCGACGGCGTAGCGTCACCCGCTTTGACCAACACTGCGCGGACCGTGCCGTCGCAAGGGCACTCGAACTCGAACACCGACTTGTCGCTCTCGAGCTCGGCGATCCGCTGGCCTTTGGTTACCTGGTCACCCGGCTGTACCTTGACGCCCACCACATTGAGTTCATTTACCGTCGCCCCCATCGAGGGCATCGGGACATCGATGAGAAAAGAGTCCATCAGAAAGGATTTCGAAAGTGGGCCGCGGCCTACCCGCGGTCAAGGGAGGTGAAACCGAGCTAAACCAACACTTAAAGCCCAAGTTTTTTCCGCGCGAACGGCCGCACAAACGCCGCGGGTGGATTGTGGGCCGTCGCTAGGCCATACGCTTTGCCGTAAAGTTCCATCGCCCGGTCCTTGTTGCCCAGCTTTTCCTCGGTCATGGCCAGCAAGCAGGTGAAATAGGGGTCATTCTGGTTACCTGGCATGCCGACCGCCTTGGTGAAGTCCGCCTTCGCGGTCGCCAAGTCGCCCGTGTAGAAGGCAACGTAGCCCGTTAAATACGGAAAAAACCGCTCCTGCTGTTCTGCCATCGCCCGATCGCCGTCCAGAATGGAGCGCGCCACCGCTACCTGCCGCTTCGCTTCCCCTGCGTCACCGCGCCGCGCCGCCAGCCGCGTCAGCACCTGGTAGCCGGCCCACAGCACGGCGCCGACCAGCGGCAGCAGCACCGGCCACTCGAGCGCGCGCAGGCCGGGCCGCACGATCAGCAGCACGCCGCCGAAGCCCGCCTCGGCATCCGCCACGATCGGCTGCAGCCAGTCGATGCTGTTGTCGCCCTCGGCGTGGTGCAGCTGGTCGGCCCGCAGCAAGGTGTTGTTGATCTTGCGCACCACCTCGGGCACCGAATTCGCGGGATACAGCGACTGGTCGGGGTACATCTCACCGGCCACGTTGGCGTCGCCCGCGACCTGCCAGCCGGACAGGTAGATGGCATTCAGGCCGGCCTTGACCTGCTGCATGGCCTGGTTGCCGGTCAGGGCGCCGAGCGCGTTCACGAAGGGCTTGTCATGCAGGTAGCCCCACAGCTTCTCGGCGCCGTGGCGCGCCAGCGAATGCTCGACGTGCAGGGAGCCGCGCAGACGCACCACATCTGCGGCCGAGTAGCCCCGCGTCACGCCCGCCCAGCGGGGGTTGGTGCTCCAGTCATGGGTCAGTTGTTCGGCGTTGAGGAAGCTCATGGGGTCTCCGGCAGGGTTGTTTTCGAGACAGTGAAAAAATAGTATGTGAAACCTTCTTGTGATGTTCACAATAGAAATTTGACATTGTGAACTTTACAAGCGCCTCAAGCCCGACCGGAGACCGGCATGGTTGCGTCGCCCAAGCAGGCCCATTTTCTGGGTGCCAAACTCAAGTCCTTGCGCAAGCGCCATGGCCTGACGCTGGACGAACTCTCCGCCCGCTGCGTCCAACTGGAGGTCGACGCCGCGCCATCGACCTCCTATCTCAGCATGGTCGAAAACGGCAAGCGCTCACCCTCCGCCGACATGTTGGCACTGCTTGCCCGGGTGTTCGGCAAGGATCCGCGCTGGTTTCTGGATGATTCCCTGGATGTGCCGAATGTCTCGTCGAGGCCGGTGGCACCGGGCGCCCTGCCGACGACCCCGGGTGCCGCAATGCCGCTGGAACCCGCGTTCCTCTTTTCCAAGAGTCTCCTGCAGGCTGCTCTGCCGGAGTTGCTGGCCCAGACCGGGACGAGCGGTCGTCACTTTGCGCAGTTGCTCATCCGGGTGTGGCAGGAGACCCGCCAGAACGATTTCCCCGACATCGAACGCGCGGCCGACGAGGCCGGGGGGCGGCGCATGCCGTTGTCGGTCGAGGATCTGATGACCATTGCAGCCCGGCACGGGCTCAAACTGGTCTGGTCCGACGGCGAACGCACCCAGGACGGCAAGACGCTGCTGCGTGCCCGCTACGAGTCACCCGGGACGCTCGTCGTCAACCGCCGGATGAACCAGCGGGAGGAGCGCCTCAAGTACGAACTCGCGTTCTTTCTGGGACACCAGGTCCTGCACGGCGGCGACGGCATGATTTCCCCGCATACCGCCTCGGGCATTCTCGGGGACGAAATGTCCGACCAGATGAGGCCAGGCATGGCCTCCCAGGACGTGCTGTACGCGTGGCGCGACTTTGAATGCTCGATGTTCGCAGGAGCCCTGCTCTGCCCGCGGCAGCCCTTCCGCCAGTTCCTGCTGCGTGAAGCGCACAGCGTACTGGCCTGCCGCAAGCTCGGTGTGACGCCGGCGGTCGTGATGCGCCGTATGACGGCGGTAAGCCCCTACCGACACTGGCATTTTTTCGACGGTTATCCCCCGGGCTACCTGCGGGCGGTGTACCGCGGCAACGGCATCGCCTTGCCGTGGGGGAACATGAGTCTCGTCCCTGATCCGTGTCCTCGCTGGGCCGTGTTCCGCCTGCTCAACGAGGGCGCGCCGGTGCGCGCGGGCTCCGTCCCGACGTCCCAGATCTCGGTCATGGACAGTGGCACCGGCCCACGCCTGTACTGCTGCCATTCGCTGCATACCGAGGATGCGGGCAAGTCTCCCCATGTGCTTTCGGTCGGACTTGATCTTGCGCCGGCGCTCGAGGCCCAGGGCCTGCCGACCGCGGATCTCATTGAGTCGGTGGCGACCGCCTGCCGTCGCGGCAAGGGACTCGCCGTCCTGTCACCTGCGGTAAGGGCGGCCCTGCAGACCGTCGCCCGCGTGCAGAACATCGCCTGGATCGCCGACGCAACGGAGAAGCCCGCGACGCTCATCTGTCCGCGCAACGGTGTCTGCCCCCTGCCGACGCCCTGCGGCCACGCCGTACGACGGGACGCCTAGCGGCACGGAATCGCTGTGGCCTTAGTCGGCCAACGGGTATCATTCGCGCGTGCGCGGGTGGCGAAACTGGTAGACGCAGCAGACTTAAAATCTGCCGCCGCAAGGCATGCGGGTTCGATCCCCGCTCCGCGCACCACGACCCGAGCGGCCTGGCGACACCCGCATCCTCAGTAGCGGGGCCGGCGCCGCGCCGCGGCCGGAGGATACGTACGCGGACCGTCTCCGTCGGCGGGTTGAATCTCGAGCGTCTTGCCTTTCAGCTTGTATTTGCGCAGGCGTGCCAGCAGTGGTGGTGGCAAGGCCGGCAGGCTGACGAGCGTGTGGTCGTCGAAAATATCAATCTTGTTGATCTGATGACCGGCCAGGTCCGCTTCGTGGGCGAGCAATCCGACGATATTGCCCGGCTGCACGCCTTGCGCGCGTCCCACCTCAAGACGGTAGCGCACCTGACGTTCGAAGCGCTTGCCCGCCTCCTTGCGCCCGGCTTTGCCCTTGGTGAACGCTGGCGCCTGCGGTCCATCCGCGAAAAGGGCCCTGGTGGTCGCTCCGCGGGGCATGTCGGGTTCCACCGGGCGTGACTCGCGCTCTGGCTGCCCACGACCCGATGCCGCGCGCTCGGGCAACAACAGTGAATGTCCGCCCTGACCCAGCCCCGCGAGCGCTGCGGCCACGTCTACAAGATCGGCGCCGGTTTCGCTGACGTATTCCTCGATGATCGCACGGTAGGCCGAGTGGTGCTCCGACGCCAGCGCGCCGGTGAGTCCTGTCTTCCACTTTTCGACCCGCTTGCGGTTCACGTCATGCACGCTCGGCAGCGTCATCGCCTCGATGGGCTGGCGCGTGGCGCGCTCGATGATGCGCAGCATGTGCCGTTCGCGCGGTGAGATGAAGAGGATCGCTTCACCACTGCGGCCGGCTCGGCCGGTGCGCCCGATGCGGTGGACATAGGATTCGCTGTCATAGGGCACGTCGAAGTTCACCACGTGGCTGACGCGTGGCACGTCAAGACCGCGTGCAGCGACATCGGTCGCGACGATGATGTCGATCTTGCCGTACTTGAGGGCCTGCACGGTGCGCTCGCGCTCACTCTGCTGGATGTCGCCATTGAGTGCAGCCGCACCGAATCCCCGCGCCTCGAGCTTCTCGGCCAACTCCACGGTCGCCTGCTTGGTGCGGGTGAACACGAGGATGCCGTCAAAGGTCTCCACTTCCAGGATGCGGGTCAGGGCATCGAGCTTGTGGGTGCCTTCCACCATCCAGTAACGCTGGCGGATGTTGGTGGCGGTGCTGGTCTTGGCGCGAATGTGGATGATGCGCGGATCACGCAGGTGCCGGTCGGCAATCCGCCGCACCGCCGGCGCCATCGTCGCCGAATAGAGTGCCACCTGCCGGGTCTCGGGCAAGCGTGCGAGGATCGATTCAATCGGATCGACGAAGCCCATCTGCAGCATCTCGTCGGCCTCGTCGAGCACGACGCAATTGACCGTCGAGAGGTCGAGTGTGCCGCGCTCCAGATGATCGATCACTCGCCCCGGGGTGGCGACCACCACATGGGTTCCACGACGCAGAGCATTCAGCTGGGGCGTGTAGCTCTGCCCACCGTAGATGGGCAGCACATGAAAGCCCGGCAGGTGCGCGGCGTATTTCTGGAAGGCTTCGGCGACCTGGATCGCGAGTTCCCGTGTCGGCACGAGGACGAGCGCCTGGGGCGCCCGGCGGTCGAGTGCGATACGCGCAAGGATCGGCAGCGCGAAAGCGCCGGTCTTGCCAGTACCGGTTTGCGCCTGCCCCAGCAGGTCCGCGCCTGACAGAAGCGCCGGAATGCATGCCGCCTGAATCGGGGACGGGGATTCATAGCCCACGTCGTTCAGCGCCGCAAGGATGGGTGCCGGCAGGTTCAGATCGGCGAAGGAGACGGGATCCGTCGCGGGAGAGGTCATAAATCAGGTCCGCACGGCGGAAATGGCCGCGCAGTCTAGCGGATCGTCCGCGGATTACCTAATCCCCGGCAACCTTGAGGCGGCATTCGGGGTTGCAAAAATGAACAGGGGGCCGCAAGGCCCCCTGCTCGTCCGCTCTGCAAAGGACGCCTTAGAAGTGCGCGTCCAGCGAGAGGATGAAGTACCGCCTCATGAGGCCGGAGAAGTACTGCGATACGCGCGTCGCATAGTTGCCGCCCAAGCCTGCGATGGCCGGGAACGGTGGCAGCTTGTTGAAGGCGTTGTCGACGATCAGACGCGCCGTGACGTCATGCGGCAGTTCGTAGGAGAGCGTCGAGTTGATCACCCACCACGGATGCACCGTCATGTAGTCCTGGTAGTTCGCGGCGTACTGGTTCGAGAAGTTGGCATTGCCGGTGTAGAGACCCTGTCAGTCCCATGCGAACTTGCCCTTGTGGTAGAGCACGTCCACCGATCCGCGGCCCTTGTTCGAACCGATCTGCACGGTCAGTTTGAGGGTGTCGAGGTACTGCGCGCGCATCGCGATGTCACCAAGGCTCCGCGGCAGCGTGAAGCGGTAGTCGGCACCGAGCTGGATGCCCGTGAAATGCAGGTTTCCGGCGTTCAGATACCCCTGGTGGAAGTTCACGAACTGGTACGTGTTCGGATCACGCTGGAACAGGCTGCAGTACTGGTTGTTCGGGTAGGTGGTCGAGTCGTAGCACGAATCCATGATGCTCGTGAGCGACAGAGAGGAAATGGCGTTCGTCAGGTTGATGTCGATGTAGTGCACCGTCACGTTCAGGCGCGGGATCCAGCGCGGCTGGACCACGACACCGGCTGACTTCGACGCCGCCGTTTCGCTGGTCAGATGGGGATTGCCCGAGTTCGTACCTAGCGCCGTGGCATTAACGACCTTCGAATTCGTCGAGCGAAAGTAAAAGTTTTGCAATACAAAAAGGCCGGATTACCAGAACATATTTACAGGACGTCATGTCTCCCCCTGACCACGGCAATCGCGCTATGGTTCGCCACTCACACAACGCAGCAGGGGATGTTTATGGACCGCAGAGTCTTCCTGACGACCGTCGGACTGGCCGGCGCGGCCGCCGGCACCGGCGTGACCCTCAAGGCCCGAGCGGCCGGGAGCTTTGACCCGACGGAGAAGTCCATCGCCGAACTCGCCGAGGCCCTGCGCACGGGAGAGACGACCTCCGTACAACTCGTGCGGGCCTATACGGCGCGGATCGAACGCTTCGACCGCGGAGCGGAAGGCCTGCACTCCGTCATCGCCATCAACCCCACCGCCGAGGCCGAGGCCGCTGCCCTCGACAAGGAGCGCCGGGCCGGACGCGTGCGCGGGCCGCTGCACGGCATTCCGGTGCTGCTGAAGGACAACATCGAGACGGCCGGCGCCCTCCCGACCACCGCAGGCTCGCACGCCCTCGCCCGCTCCACGCACCAGAAGCCAGCGGACCTCGTGGCGCGCCTCGAGGCTGCCGGAGCGGTGATCCTGGGCAAGGCCAACCTGAGCGAATGGGCGAATTTCCGCTGCAACCGTTCCTCGAGCGGGTGGTGTGGTGTGGGAGGCCAGACTGGCAATGCCTATGACCGGCGCCGCAATCCGTCAGGCTCCAGTTCAGGCTCCGGCGCCGCGGCGGCCGCCAGTTTTTGCGCCGCCGCCGTGGGCTCCGAGACCGACGGCTCGATCCTCTCGCCCGCCGCCAACAACGGACTCGTCGGACTGAAGCCGACGATCGGCGTGGTCAGCGGACGTGGCGTAGTGCCACTCTCGCCGCGTCAGGACACGGCTGGACCCATGGGCCGGTCGGTGGCCGATGTCGCGCTACTTGCCGACGCCATGGCCGAGAAGCCGCTCGCTTACAGCGGGACCACCGCCAACCTTGCCGGCTTTCGCCTGAGGGGCGTGCGAGTCGGTGTCATGCCACTCGGTGACTACGCGCACCCCGACACGGCGGCCATCCGCACTCATGCCCTGCAGCAGATGAAGGCCGAGGGTGCGATCCTTGTCGATCTCAAGAACCCCGCTGGGTTCTCGAGCATGGGCGGACCGGAGGATGAAGCGCTGCAGTTCGAGTTCAAGGCCGCGATCAACGCGTACCTCGCGGGACTCGATCCTTCGCTCGTGCCGTCGCGCACGCTCACGGACCTCATCGCATTCAACCGAGCCCACGCCGACCTCGAGATGCCCTTCTTCGGCCAGGACGTCTTTGAATCGTCGGATGCAAAAGGCCCGCTGACGGATCCCGCCTACCGAGCAGCGCTGGAGACTCTGGATCGCGACGCCGACCGGCAGGGACTTGCGGCCCTGTTCGCGCAGCCGGTTGACGTGCTCTTTGATACCGGCGGAGGACCCGCCAGCCTCATTGATCACGTCTGGGGGGATCGCGGTGCAGGCGGCGGCGGCGCACCCATCGCCTCGGCGGCAGCCATCGCCGGTTACCCGAGCCTGACGGTTCCAGGCGGCATGATCAGCGGCCTGCCCATGGGGCTCACGCTCGTGGCGCCGAAGCACCGTGACGGTTTCCTGCTGGAAGTGGGGGCCGCGCTTGAACGTCTCCTGCCGGCGCGTGTACCGCCCCGCCTCGCCTGACTTCACTTCCGACGGAGTTCACTTCCATGGTCCATCGCCTCCTCGGTCTCCTCACCACCGGCTTGATGCTCGTCCTCTCGCCGCTGTCCCGCGCCCACGCGTCAGGTCCGTTGGTTTTGTCGGATCCTGCGTTGAGCGCGACCCACATCGCGTTCGCCCATGCCGGCCAGATCTGGAGCGTACCGCGCGAAGGCGGCCGCGCCTCCCGGATCGTCACCGGCCAGTCCGCCAACAGTCACCCGGTGTATTCACCGGATGGCAAGTGGATCGCCTATGCCGGCACCTATGACGGCAATACCGACGTCTACCTCGTGGCATCGGACGGTGGTGACCCCAAGCGCCTGACCTTTTATCCGGGCCCCGACGAGCCGCTCGGCTTCACGGCCGACGGGCGCCAGATCCTGATCCGCTCCATGCGCGGCAGCGTGCGGGACCTCCCCAGCTTCTACCTGTTGCCGGTGGGCGGCGGCATGCCCGAGCCGCTGCCCATTCCCACGGGCGAGGACGCGGCGCTCAGTCCGGACGGCACCCACCTCGCCTACACACCGTTCAACCAGTGGCAGCCGGCGTGGAAGAAATACCGCGGTGGCCAAACCACCCGTGTGTGGGTCGCCAGCCTCGCGGATTCGAAGATCACAAAGGTGCCGCGCGAGAACTCGAACGACCACCACCCGGTGTATGCGGGCACGGACGTGTATTTCCTCTCCGACCGGGAGGGTACGACCACGCTCTACCGTTTCGACGGCAACAGCGTCGAGCGGGTGGTGGACAATGCCAAGGGGCCTGACCTCACGGGCCTTGCCGCCGGTCCCGGCGCGCTGGCGTACACGCAGTTCGGGTCGCTGCACCTGTATGACCTTGCCAGCCGCAAGAGCCGGACA
>CAXBRZ010000097.1:0-8459 GCA_963978075.1 uncultured bacterium
GTAGACACGCGCACTCGGATCGATTCCAAGCCCAAGTTCAGCAGCGGTGACGGTCACCGATCCATCCACAGCCAAGGCAAACGGCGCTCCGCCAAGTTCGACAGGATCAACGCCCAGCACAAGGTGGTGCATGATCGGGTTGCCGACGATGGTCATCTCGAGGATCGAGCCGAGTTCCACCCCGGCCATCCTCGCAACCTCTGCGGTCAGGTCGCTGAGCGCTCCACGCACCGCGGCCGTCATTTGCTCGGCGCCACCGGGATTCATCATCGAATACGAAACCCGGCTCATCAGGTCTTCGCCAAAGCGAATCTGAGGATTCATGAGGCCTGCCGACGCAACCACCTCGCCATTGGTGAGATTGCAAAGATGGGCCGCGATCGTCGTAGATCCCACATCGACGGCAACCCCGTAGACGCTTTCCCGCAGACCGGGCCAGACGGCGACGAGCGTCCGCCGCTCATGTACCGCAACCGTCACCTTCCACTCACCCGCCCGCAAGCGCTGCTGAAGTACCCGAAGGACAGGCAGGTCACAGCTAAGGTCAGACAATCCCCACTCCCTCTCAAGCGCATTACACAGGCGACGGAAATCGCCCGAGGGATCGTGCATGTCAGGCTCCGCGACCTCGACGTAGTGGAGCGTCACGAGGGGATACAATTCGATATCCCGGACCTCGGCGGCCTTGCGCACCACCTGCCGGTGGACCTGACTGGTTTCGGGAACATCGACGACGACATCGCCCGTCAGCTTTGCCTGACACGACAGGCGGCGGCCACTCGCGAGCAACTTGCGGTTTGCAAGGCGCTGCTCAGGAACGGTCATCTCTGTGAGGTGGGAGGCGTCCGAACGAACACCGTGCTTGGCAAACTCACCTTCCTGGATATCGACCTGGCAACGCGAGCACATCGCCCGGCCGCCGCAAACGGAATCGATATCGACACCCAACGACCTCGCCGCAGACAGCAGCGAGGTTCCAACCTCAAAACGCCCCCGCTTGCCCGAGGGCGTGAATACGACGAGCGCTTCAGCCATGGCAGTAATCAGGTCGTCGGACGACGACGATGACCGCCCTCACGGCGACCGCGCGCCGCACCTTCGGCGGTACCCGCCGCGCCAGGCGCCGGTACTTCGCGGTATTTGCGGATCCAGCGCATGCAATCCGGGTCATGACCCATCATGACGTCCGCACCCATCACGGCCTGCATGGTCTCCGTGTGCAGCGGGTTGGTGATCGCGGAGGTCATCCCCGATCCGATGGCCATGGTCAAAAACGCAGCGTTGATGCCGTGACGGTTCGGCAGACCGAAGCTCACGTTCGACGCGCCGCAGGTCGTGTTGACCTTCAGTTCCGTCTTCAGGCGGTGCACCAGGCGCATGACTTGCACGCCGGCCTGATTGATCGCTCCGATCGGCATGACGAGCGGGTCGACAACGACGTCGCTCGCCGGGATTCCGTGGTCCATTGCGCGCTGTACGATCTTCTTCGCGACTTCGAAACGGACATCCGGATCCTCGGAGATTCCGGTCTCGTCATTGGAGATGGCAACCACCGCGGCGCCATACTTCTTCACCAGCGGAAGCACTGTTTCGAGGCGATCTTCCTCACCGGTGACAGAGTTCACCAGCGCCTTGCCCTTGTACACCGAAAGGCCAGACTCCAACGCCGCCACGATCGAGGAGTCGATCGACAGGGGCACGTCGGTGATCGACTGCACCAACTGCACGGCCTGGGCGAGGATCGCCGGCTCATCCGCCAAGGGAATGCCTGCGTTCACATCGAGCATGTGCGCGCCCGCTTCAATCTGCGCAACAGCGTCGGAAATGACACGGGAAAAATCCCCGGCAGCCATTTCAGCCGCGAGGATCTTGCGGCCCGTCGGGTTGATGCGTTCGCCGATGATGACGAACGGACGATCAAAGCCGATAACAACTTCTTTGGTCGCGGAACTGATTACGGTGTCGGTCATGGGGAATTCCCTTCGGTGTTCTTGTCGCGATTCGGGTACCAGGGCACCCGTCCTTCCAGCACGCCGGATCGGTCAACGATTTCGGCTACAGATTCTTCCTGGCGATACGCCATGATGTGCACGCCATGCACGCCCTTGATGGAGCGCGCTTCCTGAATGAGGTCGACGCAGATCTGGCGTCCTTCCTTCGCCTGATCCTCCGCCCCCGCAAGGCGTTTGATCAGCGCATCAGGCACATGCATGCCTGGGACGTTGTTACGCATCCACTCGGCGCCCTTGGCGGTCTTGAACGGCCCGACTCCGATCAGGAGGAAGACCTTGTCCAGCATGCCGAGGTCTTCGACCCGGCTCATGAAATTGCGCAGCCGATCCATGTCGTAGACATACTGCGTCTGGATGAACTGCGCGCCGGCCGCCACCTTCTTGGCCAAGCGGCTGGCTCGATGCTCAAGGGGGGCAACGGTCGGATTTTCAGCCGCACCGAAAAACACCTTGGGGTTCGAGGAGAGCTTGCGACCGCTCTGGAAGGTGCCCTTGTCGCGCATGGTCGTGGCAATCTGCAATAGCGACAATGAATCGAGGTCGAAAACAGGCTTTGATTGCGGATGATCGCCGGACTGCACGCCGTCACCAGAGAGGCACAGCATGTTGCAGACGCCCATCGCCGCGCCGCCGAGGATATCGCCCTGGATCGCAATCCGGTTCTTGTCGCGGCAGGAAATCTGCATGACCGGCGCGTAGCCGATTCGAGTCAACAGTGCGCAGACAGCAAGGCTCGACATGTGGCAGTTGGCGCCGGAACCATCCGTCGCATTGATCGCATCCACATAGCCATCGAATACGCGCGCCCGCTTGTAGACCTCTTCCGGATCGGAGGAATCCGGCGGTGCCAATTCTGTCGTAACCGCGAATCCACCGGCCCGCAGCACCCGTTCCAGGCGACCCGGCGACGTGTGGCCTGGAAGGATCGGCAGCGCGCTACCGGCGGCCGGCTCGTCATGGAATCTCATTTCTTTGCCTCCGTCCGCGGCGGCTCGGTTCGCTCGCGAACCACCTTGAGCCAGGACGAACGCCCTTCCAGGCGCCGGTCTACCGGCAATTGCACGACGGCGATCTTGTCGAGACCGCCCTTGATGCGTCCGGCACCAGTCCACGCCTCCACCCAGACGCAGCGCATCTCAGGCTTCACTTCGCAATGGCCGTTCGCGCGGACGCCGCCGCAGGGCCCGTTGCGAAGGTTCTTGGGGCAATTCATCGAACAGCTCATGCCGGTCGATGAAAGCACGCACTGTCCGCACATCTTGCAGTCGAACAGGAGCCCCTTCACATGGCGCTCGATGAAGGCAAACGTGCCCTCAAGGCGGTCATAGCCGATCAGGCGCCAGAGCGGCGCGAGCGCAACCAACACCCGCTCGAGCCCGTTGTAGAAAAGATTCAGGCCGCCCGCATGACGGACTGACCAACGGCGGACGGCGTACATCAGTTCACCCCTCCGGCAACATCGGCGGATGTTTCGCGCACAATGCGCTCGTCAATGCCCTTCGCACGAATGATCCGCTCGAGGTCTTCGTCAGTGTAACGGGCTTCGATTTCGTCCGCGGCAGCCTTGGCAGCTGCCTCAAGGTCGTCGGCACAGACAACCGGGACACTGCGCTGCCAGTCTGCGAGATAGGCATCGGAACTTCCCTTGCCTGCCCGCATCGCGGCACGGTCCACTGCTTCCTGGAAACGATCGGTCAATTGGATCTTCGCAACTTCACGGCCCCGCTTCGCGATGACCTGCGCGGGAATGTCACGCCAACTGATGATGATCAACTGCGCCATCCGTCTCTCCTCAAACCTTCGCTGGTTCAACCGTCACGGTTGTTCCTGTCCGTCTGTTCCAGTCCGCCAGCACGTCGCCAAGTTCACCGTATCCCGTGTCGACAACCGTCAGCGGCAAGCCCAAAGAAGCGGCCGCCTGCGCGGCCCTGTCATCGAGTCCCGCATCCTCTACCTGCCGCAGATACACCACGCGGGTGTAGTGGCGAAAGTACTCCGCCGCCAGCTGCGGGTAGCGGTCAAGACCCAGCGACTCCAGCACAAGACGATCGAAGTGACGAACCAGAAAATCCGTCAGATAGAACGTGCCGGGCTGATCGTCGTGCAGGGCAGCAAATCGTGGCGCTCCGGCATAGAACTCGTAACAGTGGGCGCCCGGCAGCCGCTCAATACCCAGCGGCGCGAGTGCCCGATCGAGTTCTCCGCCGGTTCCGCAGTCCGCGTAACCGACAAGAATCTTTTCAAACCCCTGCTCGCGCCCTTCAGCGATGGCATCGAGGACTTCCCCGGTAATCCGCTCGGGGCGGTTATGCAGCTCAGGCGCCAGACAGGTAACAGTCAAAAGATCCCAGTTGTTGAGGCGTTTGAGCGCAGTAATTTCCCTGGCTAGTGCGCCGCAGGCTATGACGAGCACCCGGCCCGCATCTGCCACGGCGCGCTCCTAAGGTCAGTGAGCAGCCGCGCGACGCGCAGCGACGAGCTGCTTGGCCGTTTCCACGGCGATCGCGGCGTCACGGCAGTACGCATCCGCACCCACCGCCTTGCCGAATTCTTCGTTCAGCGGAGCTCCGCCGACCAGCACGATGAACTTGTCACGCATGCCCTGCTCCTTGAGCGTATCGACGACCACCTTCATGTAGGGCATCGTCGTGGTCAGCAGGGCCGACATGCCGAGAATATCGGGCTTGTGCTCGTCAAGCGCCGCCTGGTACTTCTCGACCGGATTGTTGATGCCAAGGTCGATGACCTCGAAACCAGCGCCTTCCAGCATCATGGCGACAAGGTTCTTGCCGATGTCGTGAATGTCGCCCTTGACGGTGCCGATCACAACCTTGCCGATGGGTTCCACGCCGGTTTCCGCCAACAACGGGCGCAGAATCTCCATGCCGCCCTTCATCGCATTGGCGGCCAGCAACACCTCGGGAACGAACAGGATGCCGTCGCGAAAGTCGATTCCGACGATGCGCATGCCCTCGACGAGTGCGTCGTTCAGCACCTTTTCGGCCGACCATCCGCGGCTGAGGAAAATACGGGTCGCTTCTTCGACCTCTTCCTTCAGTCCGTTGTAGAGGTCGTCATGGACCTGCTCGGTAAGTTCCTGATCGTTCAGGCTGTTCAGGTCAAAGGCTTCCTCGGACATGTCGTACTCCCGGAAACAGGTGGCAAGCGGGCCCATGGGCAAGGCCAAGATAGATCAGGCGTGCGATGGTACGGGCTAGCGGCATCGCAGGTTAGCGGTTTCGCGACGGCCGCGTGTCTCATTACGACATCCCGAATCTGCGTTCCATCGCGCTTTCACCGGCCGTATGCCCCGGGCCTGTCGACAGGAATTTCGCTAGGCCCATGAGTAAATTTGCTTTTCAATCGCAAGAGAAAATATGACCAACCGGCTGCGTCCCTCCTCCGCCCCTTGCGAACGGGTCGCATTCCGACAACCCTGGAGGGCTCAGATCGGCGCGTCTGAGGTCGGCGTCACCTTCCTGGGCGACTGACGTTCGATGCTCGGTGGATAGCCGAACTGTTTGCGGTAACACTTGGAAAAGTGGGGTGGCGACTGAAACCCGCAGGCAGTCGTGATGTCCATGATCGGCATGGCCGTCTGCAATAGCAGTTCGCGGGCCCTTTTGAGGCGCAGCTCCAGGTAATAGCGCTTTGGAACGCAGTTCAGATGGCGTTTGAAAAGCCGCTCGATCTGGCGTCGCGAGAGGCCGGTTTCCTGGGCAATACGCTCCAGCGACATGGGTCGCTCGACGTTGGCCTCCATCAGTTCCGCGACTTTCAGCAGGCTCTGGTGGGATACCCCGACCTGCGCGCGCAACGGAACGTACTGGCGGTCCTTGTCGCTGCGAATGCGGTCAACGATGAACTGCTCGGAAACGAGTTGAGCCACCTTGCTGCCCAGTTTCGTCTCGATGAGGTTCAGCATGAGGTCCAGAGGCGCGACCCCGCCGGACGCGGTATACCGATTGCGATCGATCGTAAATACTTGATCTGAAATGATAATTCTAGGAAATTCCTCCCGCAGCGCGGAGACATTTTCCCAGTGGATCGTCGCCCTGCACCGGTCCAGCAACCCCGCTCGAGCCAAGGCATAGCCACCGGTACAAAGCGCACCGAGCCCTGTCCCCTGCTCGGCCAGCCGCCGCAGAGCCGCCAACAGGGTCGGGGTGACGGCGTCGCGCACATTTCGTCCGCCGCAGATAAAGACGATATCTGGCCGCCCTGCCTGCTCCAGCGCCATGGTTGGAGATATCGACAATCCGTTGCTGGCGGTCACAGGCTGGCCATCGAGGCTGGCGATTTGCCACTCATAGGCCGCTTGTCCGGAAATATTGTTGGCCATCCGCAGTGGCTCGACCGCATTGGCGAGGGCGATCTGCGAGTACTGGGGAAGTGTCAGAAATACAAACCGGCTCTTGCGCAATTGCAGTGTCGGCTTCAAGACGGTTCCACCCTCAGAGTCCGTGCTTGCCGCAGTATACGGGTTACTGGCGCATTTGCGTCAGCATTTGTCGCAAATAGAGTATTACCGCCACGGACGGCGGTTAGACTCTCGGTCTCGAATCCAGCTTCCCCGGCGTCCGCCGCGGGCCCGATCGACTCGAACGGAGAACGAAGAGAATGAAGACCCATGCGCGGGTGGTGGTGATTGGTGGCGGTGTAGTCGGCGTCAGCACCTTGTACCACCTGACCAAGAAGGGATGGTCCGATGTTGTGCTGTTGGAAAGGTCTGAACTGACTGCCGGATCCACTTGGCACGCCGCAGGTCTGCTGCCGCTCTTCAATATGAGTTACACGGTCGGCCAACTGCACAAGTACTCCGTTGACCTCTACAAGCGCCTTCCGGAAGAGACCGGTCAGGATGTCAGCTTTCACGTCACCGGCAACCTTCGGCTCGCAACCTGCCGTGATCGCATGGACGAGTACCACAAGTACTGCGGGACGGCGAACACCATTGGCGTTCCCTTCGAAGTCATCACCCCGGAGCAGGTGAAGGAACTCTGGCCACTGGTCGATTTGGGAGGACACGGCGACACGCCCGCCATCATCGGCGCGCTTTACCACCCGCATGACGGGCACATAGCCCCGGCCGACCTGACGATGGCACTGCGCAAGGGCGCGAGAGCCGGCGGCGCCGAGATTTACGAGCAAACTGAAGTCTTGTCGGCCGAGCAGTTACCGAGTGGTGAATGGCGACTCACCACCAACAAGGGCGTCATCACGTGCGAACACGTGGTTTGTGCCACCGGCAATTATGCGCGGCAGACCGGCAAGATGTTTGGCATCAATGTGCCCGCCATCCCTGTGGAACATCAGTACATCGTGTACGACAAGTCGCCGGAACTCGAGGAATACCGCGCAAAGGGCGGCCGCGAACTGGCGGTGCTTCGTGAGTCTGACAAGTCTTACTATCTGCGCGAAGAGCGTCTGGGCTGGATTCTCGGACCCTACGAGCATGGGGCACCGGCGAGGTTTGCCGATGGCGTTCCCGACTGGTTCGGCAAGAGCCTCTTCGAGGGCGACCTCGAGCGCCTGCTGCCCTACGTGGAGGCTGCGCAGCGTCGTGTCCCGGCGCTGGAACACTGTGGCATCAAGGACATCGTCAACGGCCCGATCTCCTACACTCCGGATGGCAGCCCGCTGATCGGACCGGCGTGGTCGAAGCGGAACCTGTGGCTCAACGAAGGCCACAGCTTCGGCATCACCGCCGCAGGCGGGTCGGGATGGCAGCTCGCCGAGTGGATCGTCGAGGGCGAGCCGGGGATCGACATGCTGTCCGCAGATCCACGCCGCTTCGGCCCCTATACGTCCAAGCGTTACGTGGTGGAGAAGAATGAGGAGACCTACCGTGAGGTCTTCACGATTCACTACCCAGACGAGGAACGTCCTGCAGCGCGTCCGGCGAAGACGAGCCCAATCTATGACAAGCTTTCGAAGGCGGGTGCCGTTTTCGGACAGCGCTACGGCTGGGAGCGCCCTCTTTGGTTCGCGCCCAAGGGCGTCGAAGCCAAGGACGTGTGGAGCTTCCGTCGGTCAAACTACTTCCAGCACGTCGGCAACGAAGTCCGCCTGATGCGCGAAAAGGTCGGCATGATCGACCTGACTCCGTTCTCGAAATGGGAAGTCGCGGGTGCCGGCGCCGAAGCGTGGCTGGATTCGTTGGTTGCCAACAAAGTCCCCACCAAGATCGGACGAATTGCCTTGTGTCATGCCCTGACCAAGCGCGGTGGTATTCGCACCGAATTCACCATCACAAAGCTCGGCGACAACCATTACTACGTGGTCAGTGCCGGCGCCGCTGAACGCTACGACCATGACTTCCTCGAGAAACGATTGCCGCGTGATGGCTCGGTCTCGATGCGCAACATCACCGGTGCCCGCGGTTGCTTCGTCATCGGCGGCCCGCGCGCGCGAGACCTGCTGGCCAAGCTGACGGACTCCCCGCTC
>CAXBRZ010000098.1:0-8459 GCA_963978075.1 uncultured bacterium
AGGTGCCGAATTCCGGCTTTGCGCTCTCGCCAGTCTCCCAGCTCCAGACGGGACGAAGGTCGCCAACCGTCACGCGGTTGATCTGCGATAGCGCCGAGTAATGTGTCGACCCCGAGTCGCCGGCGTAGGTCTCCCAGCCGACGTCGGCGAGCGAGGACGCGCACGCCCCCGATGCCATTGCCCACGTCGCGACCAACCCTCCCAGCAGACGTGCGCAGCGAGGCACGTCAGCCATTCCCACGATCCGCGCCGTCAGGCGCCGCGTGGGACGCCAGCGTCCCGAGGGCATGCTGGCCCTTGAGCAGGAACCAGAGCAAGCCGGCCCCGAGAATGATCGCGATGTACACGAAGGCGCCCCAGGTGTTGTACCAGGGCAGGCCATAGACCGCCTCCCGTGGCCAGGCAAGGTTAAGCGCCATGCCCACTCCCCAGAACACCGCAGCGAGATTCACCCAAAGCCCCCAGCGACCCATGCAGAAGTAGCCCCCCTCTTCAAGATCGGGGGGAGGCCATTGCCCCTGCAGTCGCTTCTTCAGCATGGGCACCGTCACCATGAGGTACGCAAGGTAGATCATGATGACGGCGATCGACGTGAGCACCGTGAATATCTTGGGCTGGCCGACATTGACCACGAGGATCAGCGAGGCAATCACACCGATGACGACCGCGGGCACCACGGGCGCCTGAGTCGACTGGTTGACGCTGGCGAGGTGCTCTCCAAACGGCAGCGCGTTGTCACGGGCCATGGCAAAGGCCAGGCGGATCGCCGCCGTGTGTACGGCCAGCGCGCAGACCGAAACGGCGACTACGATGCACGCAAGAAAGACCTTGGCCATCGGGCCCCACATCACGCTCTCGACGATGTACTGCAGCCCGCCGTCCCCGCTGGCGATTTTCGGATCATCCAGATGCGGGACCGAGAGGATCGCAAAGACCAGGATCGCGCCGCCGATGACAAACGACGCCAGCACCGCGCGCAGGATGGCGTGGGGCGCGGTCCGGCGCGGCTCCAGTGTTTCCTCACCGAGCGAACTGGCCGTATCAAAACCGTACATGACGTAACCGGAGGCCAGCGAGGCGACCAGAAAGGCGCCGAGGTAGCCACCACTGGTTCCGGCACCGTAACCCCGGGTCGAGAAGAACACCTCCGGGCCACGTACGGCATGCAGCGCCAGAATGATCGCGATGAGGCAGGCGGCGATCAGCTCGATAAAAACGCCTGCACTGTTGATGACCGCCATAAGGCGCACGCCCATCGCATTGATAAGCGTCGTCAGCGCTATCAATGCCGTTCCCAACAGAACCGCATTGGCCGCGAAGTCGTGCGGTCCTGTCCCGTCCCCTATCACCTGAAAGCCACCCCAGAGCCGTGGGAGGTTGAGCTGCAGGGCAAGCACCACCGCGGAAAGACTGACGATCGAGGCCGTCAGCATGAGCCAACCCGACGACCAGCCGACGGCACGGCTGCCCAGCAACTTCGACCAGTTGTAGACGGAGCCGGCGATGGGGTATTTGGCTGCCAGTTCCATGAAGCACAACGCCACCGCCAACTGGCCAATGAGGACGATGGGCCATGACCATAAGTAGGCAGGTCCTGCCGTGCCATAACCGAAATAGAACAACTGGAACGTGCCGGTCAGGATGGAGATATAACTGACGCCGGCGGCAAAACTCCCGAAGGCACCGATGCTGCGGTCGAGCGACTCACGATAACCAAAATGTTCCATGCCGCTATCGGAACTGCCGTCTGAGGTCTTCGTCATCATGTAGTCCTATGCGTCCCAGGCGGTCCCTCCGCCCCTCCGGCCTCATGTTACTTCTCCTCGCTCCAGTCTGCCCTCCTGACATCCAGGCGTCTTTGCAGAGCAGGAGCAAGGAAATCTGGAAGCGCAGCAGACGGTAAAACATCGCTCCGTCATGTTCGGCAGCAAACGAGCCTCAGCCGTGGGGGTACTGCGCGGCATCCTCCCTGAAATCGCTATTGGGAACTCAGGGCGCAATTAGAGCAAAAACGGGCATGGAAGCTGGCGCATCGAAGGGGATAACTCTAAGAACTCTTAGGTTATTGAAATATATAAACAATTCATAATAGAAGACACCAATGATGCTTTTGGGAAAAATTGGTGGCAGTGACCATCTTGTCTGGAGTTTAACTCATGTTAAACTTAGACTTAATAGGAGCATGATGTGTCAACCACGATCAAACTTCGCAAGATTGGTAATTCCGTCGGCCTGATCCTGCCGAAGGAAATTGCTGACCGCCTGCACGTCACCGCTGGCGATGTGCTGCACGTTGTCGCCGATCGCGATGGCGCTCGCCTCACTCCCTATGACCCCAAGTTCGAGATGGCCATGGAGGCATTCGGGCGTACCCGGCGTAAGTTCCGAAATGCCCTGCACCGGTTAGCGAAATAGCGTGAATCGAGCCCAGCCTCACTGGGTGCCGCAGCGGGCCGTTGAGGTCATGCAAGCGGAGCTAATTGACGAGCACGGGGGTCTCCAGGGACCAGCGCGCTCGTCGCAACTCGAAAGTGCGCTCGCAAGACCTCAGCAACTATGGCACTACTCGGAGTCACCACCCACGCTGACGCGCCTTGCGGCAAGTTACTGTCACGCGATCGCCAAAGGTCATTGCTTTCCTGATGGGAATAAGCGGATCGCGCTTGCGATTATGGACGTATTTCTTCAAATGAACGGCCAGGAAATCCTAGCTGAAGAAGTAGAGATGGCCGTGGTCATCGAATCGCTCGCGGCCGGTAACTTGTCCGAGGAGGCTCTGGCACTGTGGCTCGCCGAGCACGTTGCAGACATCCCGCGTTAGTTCCCACGCGGAATTCACAAAGCCGCCTGCGAACGTAGCGAGCCAATCAAGCCTAACGTTGCGCCAGACAAAAAGAATTTTTAGAAGTTGGCGCGCCCGGAAGGATTCGAACCTCCGACCACTTGGTTCGAAGCCAAGTACTCTATCCAGCTGAGCTACGGGCGCACAGGGTATCGATTGGCAGCCAATGCGAGTGATGACGCAACAACGTAAATGGCGCGCCCGGAAGGATTCGAACCTCCGACCACCTGGTTCGTAGCCAGGTACTCTATCCAGCTGAGCTACGGGCGCGTGCTCGAGTAGCCGACGCGATTAACGCATCCCGCCGACCGATCACCGTTCGGCGCGTAAGGGCGCGAATTCTACACAAATCGAATGTGGGAGGTGCAAAAGATTCATCCAGCCTCCCAACCCTCCCGCAGGCCTCCTCCGACCCGGAAAATCGATCACAGCGCGAACCGCCGTGGGGCCAACCCATTGAATTGAATGAATTGACCGTCCTTGGCACCCTTGGGTGGCGGCAGGGACCTGCGCGCAAGACCCAAAACCTCGCCAGCCCTGCTAAGACCACGGGGAGATTGCGCCCGCCGCCGATACAGACCTTGGCCGGCAGCCTGCCCGACACCTATCACTCCCCTGACGGCGTACTATCAACCGACATCCGCAGGCATCCAGAATGCCGTTGGAATGGCAGCACGCAAGCACCGATTGGGGGCAGGAAATGCAACGATTCGCCTTGGGTTGGATAGCCGGTTTGGTCCTGCTGGGACACGGTGCATGGGTGGCTGCCGCCGATCCGTGGGAGGCGACGCCCGCCTCGCTGACGGAACGACAACTGCCCAGTCTCGTCAAGTATTACGAAGCACTGCACGCCGACCCTGAACTCTCCCGGATGGAGGCGCATACCTCTGCGGATCTCGCGCGCGAACTGCGCAGCGCCGGCTTTGAGGTCACTGAACACCTCGGCCAGTACACCGTTCCTGGCCAGCAGGGCTATGGAGTGGTCGGGGTCATGCGCAACGGCGCCGGGCCCACGGTACTCATTCGCGCGGATATGGACGCGTTGCCGGTCGAGGAACAGACAACCCTTCCCTACGCCAGCCACAAACGGATGGCGGGAAGCACCGGCGGTAATTATCCGGTCATGCATGCCTGCGGACACGACGTGCACGTCACTTCCATGGTCGGTGTGGCACGCGTACTCGCAGCCCTGCGAGACCGCTGGCACGGCACGCTCATGCTGGTGGGCCAACCGGCGGAAGAAACAATTGACGGGGCGAACGCTCTGGTGCGCGGTGGTCTGTACGACCGGTTCCCGACACCGGACTATGCGCTGGCGCTACACAGTACCTCCAGTATTCCGGCAGGCACGATTGGTGTGGTCAGTGGTTTTGCACTGGCCACATCCACCTCCATGGACGTAACGGTCAGAGGGGTTGGCGGGCATGGCTCACGACCGGAGGAAACGCGCGATCCGGTAGTGCTCGCCGCCAATATCGTGATGCAGTTGCAGACCGTCGTAAGCCGAGAGATCTCGCCGTTCGATCCGTCCGTACTGACGGTCGGCTCGATCCATGGCGGCACCAAACGCAACATCATCCCCGAGGAAGTGAAACTCGAACTGACGATGCGCACCTATAACGAGACCACCCGACAGCACATGATTCAGGCCGTGGCCCGGATCGCCCGCGCCGCAGCCCTCGGAGCAGACGTCCCCGAGGACCGTTTGCCGTTGGTCCGCGTGATCGAGACGGAACAGGCGCCCGCGCTCTACAACGATCCGGCGCTGGTCAGCCGGTTGAAGCCGGCGCTCGTGAACGCGCTCGGAGAAGCCAACGTCCGTGAGTTCCCGCGCATCATGGGCAGCGAGGACTTCGGCAATCTGGGCCTCGACGGGAAGATACCGGTCAGCCTCTTCTGGCTGGGCGTCAGCGATCCTGCCAGGGCCGCTGAAGCCGCGCGTACGCACGAGCCCCTGCCCAACATCCACTCCGCCCTGTACGCCCCCGTGCCAGCCCCGACCTTGCGTACCGGCGTGATCGCCATGAGCGCCGCGGCGCTTGCCCTGCTCGGACATTGATGCCATGAAAATCATACGGGGCGCTGCACTGTGGACATTGACGCTCCTGTTGGCAGGATGCGGGCAGTCCGCACCGGCCAGCTGGCATGCACTGGTCACGGAATACGTCGAGTCCTATCTGCAGCACCACCCTGCCTTTGCCGCCGCGCAGGGCCGACATGAGTTCGACGGGCGGCTGCCTGACTGGTCGCGTACCGGCATCCTCGAGGAAGCCGCACGCATCGAGCGACTGCGGTTGCGGGTGGAGCGTTTTCCGCTGGAGCAGTTGAACGAGGATGAACGCTTCGAGCGCGAGTACCTCTTGACCCGCATGGACCGTGACCTCTTCTGGACTAGAGAAGCCGCCGCACCGTTTCACAACCCGGCTTTTTATCTCGGCATGAGTGATGGCGGAGATTCACTCGACCCTGCCACCTATGTGGTCAAGCCCTATGCCCCCATCGATCAGCGCGCACGCGCCTTCATCGCCTATGCCCGCGAAGTTGTGCGTGTCAGTCCGGAGATTCGGCGCAACCTTGCAGGACCCATGCCGCCGACCTACGTGAAGCTCGGCGTCTCTGGCTTTCGGGGTCTCGCCGAATTTTACCGCAAGGACGCTCCGCTGGCCTTCGGTTCGGTTTCTGACCCGGCACTGCTCAGTCAGGTTCGCGCCGCGGCCGAACCCGCCGCGCGGGCACTTGAAACCATCGCAGACGAACTGGAGCACCGTCCCGCGAGTAGCGGCTTTTCTGACGCGTTGGGTGCGCAGAAATTCGCCCGGATGCTGCACATGACCGAGCGGGTCGATGTGCCGCTTGAGGTGCTCGAGCACGCCTTTGAGGTGGACTTGCAGCGCAACCTCGATGCGCTTGCAAGCGCCTGCCGTTCCTTCGCGCCTCATGACAGCGTACGCGACTGTGTCGAGCGGATGAATACCCACAGGCCCGCAGAAGGGCCGGTCGAAGCTGCGCGTCGGCAGTTGCCGGAATTGCGTCAGTTCATACTTTCGAAAGATCTGCTGACCATCCCAGGCAGTGAAGAAGCCCATGTGGAGGCATCACCTCCATACAACCAGCAGAACGGAGCCTACATCGACCCCCCGGGGTATTTCGACCGCGGCGTCCCGGCGGTGTATTACCTCTCTCCTCCCGACCCCTCGTGGTCAGCCGAAGAGCAGGCGGCCTACCTGCCCTCGAATGCCAACCTGCTGTTCGTGTCGACCCATGAAGTGTGGCCAGGACATTTCCTGCAGTTCCAGTGGTCCAACCGGACCCCATCCGTCATCGGCGGATTGTGGGTCGGATATGCCTTTGCCGAAGGATGGGGACATTATGCCGAGGAGATGATGTGGGAGGCCGGCCTCGGCAATGGCGATCCCGAGACACACATCGGGCAATTGTTCAATGCGCTGGAGCGCAACGTGCGTGCCGTCTCCGCCATCGGACTGCACACCGGGCGGATGACGCTTGAGGAATCCGAAAGACTCTTTCTGGAAAAAGCCTTCGCCAGCCCCGGCGAGGCACGCCAGCAGGCCGCACGTGGTACGTATGACCCGGGCTACCTCAATTACACGCTCGGAAAACTGATGATCCGCCGAATGCGCGAGGACTACTGCGCCAACCGTGGCGGCCGTACCTGCTGGAAGGACTTCCACAATCGCCTGTTGATGCTGGGCGGTCCACCATTGCCGCTGCTGCGGACCCGGCTGCTGCCAGGAGACAGCCGCCCGCTGCTGTGATGCCGGATTGCGGGCATCCACTAGCCGATCCTACGTATACCCGGCACCGTCCGGCCGGGACAGACTGCTCGGGAACCATCCGGTTCGACCGTCAGGGATGAGTCCCGCATGACCGCCAATGCCTGCTCTGCCGCGGCGCCTCCGGCGCCCGCGGATGCCATTCCCGAGTACCTTGCCAAAACGTACACCTGGGCCTACCTGTCGCGACGGACCATGCCGTGGCTGGACCGCCCCGCGGTCGTTTCGGCGATCCTCTGGGGCAACGCAGGACGACTGATGCGATCCTCGATCAGCCACTTCTCTCCCGGCGAGCGGGTCTTGCAGGCGGCCTGCGTCTACGGCACCTATAGCCCACAGTTGGCCGAGCAGGTCGGCGGTGCCGGAGAACTCACCGTCACCGACGTCGCCGCGGTCCAGTTGGACAATGTGGCCCCCAAACTGGCCCCGTTCAAACACGTGCGCCTGCACCGCGGCGACCTGTCTCGCGGCCATACCGGGGTCGAGGTCGGTTCGATGGACGCCGTGGCCTGTTTTTTCCTGCTGCATGAAGTACCCCCCGCCCATCGCCGTCGAATCGTCGAAGCCCTGCTCGACAGCGTCCGGATCGGTGGCAGGGTAGTCTTCACCGACTATCACCGGATGAACGCCTGGAACCCCCTCCGCCCGGTCATGGCGATTGTCTTCAAGACTCTGGAACCGTACGCAAATTCTCTTTTAGATCAATCGCTTGAATCCATTTCTCCGCGCTGCGAATCGTTCCGGTTCGAGAAGCGGACCCTGTTTGGCGGCTTGTACCAGGAAGTGGTGGCCACGCGCCTGCGCTGAGGCCCCACCGCCCCGAGAACGCGATTAAAAAACCGCCTTTTTTCAGGATTTTGTCGCGGCTTTCTGGCAGAATCCGCCGCCATTGAACCGTGGTCGGGTGCCCGTTCGGGTCGCAAGCGCGACCGGATGTGACGCTACCGGCCCCGGTTTTCTATTGACCGCATCAACTCAACCGCACGGAATCAGCCATGCCCCGTACCACTCCGCTTTCCGATATCCGCAATATCGGAATCATCGCCCACGTCGACGCCGGCAAGACGACGACGACCGAGCGCATCCTGTACTACACGGGGCGCAAGCACACCATCGTCGACATCCACGACACCAAGGACCTTAAGTCCTCGACGACGACGGACTACCTCGAGCAGGAGCAGAAGCGCGGCATCACGATTCAGTCCGCTGCCGTGTCGGCGTTCTGGCGCAAGAAGAAGATCAACGTCATCGACACCCCGGGGCACGTCGACTTCACGATCGAAGTGAACCGCTCCCTGCGCGTCCTCGACGGTGCTGTCGTTGTGTTTGACGGCGTTGCCGGTGTCGAACCGCAGTCGGAGACGAACTGGCGCCTCGCCGACAACTACGACGTGCCGCGCATCTGCTACGTCAACAAGATGGACCGCAGTGGCGCGAACTTCGTGCGTTGCGTCGACATGATCAAGAAGCGCCTCGGCGCCCGTCCGCTGCCGATCCAGATCCCGATCGGCGCTGAGTCGGCCTACAAGGGGTATGTGGACCTCATTACGATGATGGCCACCATCTACACCTCTGACGACGGCAAGGAGTATCAGGAGACCGCTATTCCGGACGATCTGAAAGCTACCGCCGCCGAGTGGCGCGAGAAGATGATTGAAGCGATCGCCGACTACGACGATTCGATCATGGAGCGCTTCTTGGAGGGCGTGGAGATCGGTGAGGCCGAGATCCGCACTGCTCTGCGAGTGGGAACGGTCGCCAATAAGATCGTGCCGATCATTTCGGGCAGCTCCTTTAAGAACAAGGGCGTGCAGGCGATGGTG
>CAXBRZ010000099.1:0-8433 GCA_963978075.1 uncultured bacterium
CAAAAACGCGCGACAAGGTGAAGAAATCAGACTTCCGCGTAAACGTCTCGACGGCCAATAGCTTGGCATCTTCCGGAGTTGGGGAGAATGCCAGCGAGCGGGTCATTCTCTCCGAATGAGCGATGAATTTAGCCTTATCTTCTTTGCCGAATGGAAGCGGGACTTCAAAAATCGCTTTGCCCGTCTTGAGGTCGTAGAGTGTCAAATCGACTGCGCATCCGCGATTGTGCCGCGAGCCCTTGCTCGGGTCTGCGACAAACATCCGCATATTCTCAGGCGTCGCATCCCAGAACACCTTGGTGACCTGCCAGGGCCGATAGGCGTCGTGAATGAGGAGACCGTATCCCTCGCGCGCCAGCGCCGCGTGGACACGGACCAGAGCCATGGCTGCGGGCCTCTGCAGAAAGGCCTTGGGCTGGCTGTAGACCGGCGTATTGAGGAAATTCCTCGTCGACGCGTAGCGGATGTCGAGGTGAATGCCAGGCTGGAGGGTCACGACTTCCACCAGATCGGACGGCCGGAAGTCACCTGTTTCCTCAGGTGGATTCGCCGCCAACGCAAGCGGCAGGAGTTCCGTCACGGGCCGCACCGGCTGTATGTGGAAAAAAGCCGGCTCCTCCGCACCCGTCGCCCGCGAAAGAAGGAGGCCAAGGCCCAAAAAGCACAGCGCGAGAGGGCGCACTCGCGGGGATATCCAGGAAGTCGGAGGCATCGGGGCGTTTTCTCCCTCGTGGCCGGAACGGCCGGTATGGCACGAATGCCGATGGATGGTGGGCCCGCAGGGATTCGAACCCTGAACCAAGGGATTCACTTGCCCCGCCGTTTCCCGCGGGAGTGGACTATCTCTTCACCCTCGCCCGCCATGAATGGCTGCGGTCGGGTGCGGGACGCTCTAGCCTGTCATCAAGGACCCTCGGGTTCGCACCCAGTCCCCAGGTAGTCTCTGCACCGTCCGGCCGTGTACAGCCGGCTTGGCTCAGGGTTGCCACCGCTCGCGCGGGCAGGTTTCCCTGAATTCATCCCGTCCACTTCGGGCGTTACCACCCGAAGGCACCAGTCCGTCCTAGACGGATCGATGAGTCCCCTGCTCTAACCGTTGAGCTACAGGCCCATGGCGGGAGTGTAGCAAGCCATGATCCCGGCGGGGCAGAAGAGCGCTGCGCCGGGCACCTCCGGTCGTTAAACTGAGGCCATGATCGCCCTACTCGTCATTACCCTCCTCATCGGCGTCGCGGCATACCTCCTCGGGCAGCGCGCCGGCCGCCAGACATCAGACACGCTGGCTGCAGAGCGCACTCGCGCGGAGCTGGCGGCAGCGTCCGCCACCGCACGCGCCCAAAGCGCGGAGGATCAGCGCGACCAGGCATCCCGCCAGGCGCATGAAGCCCTGACACGGGTCATTGAACTTGAGACCGCAAATGCCCGCCTCTTGGAGAGGGTCGCGGCCACCGAGGCCCAGATCGCCCAGGAGCGCGAGTTGTTGGCCAAGGCCAAGCAGGAATTGACGGACACCTTCAAAGCCTTGGCAGGCGAGGCGCTCAGCGCATCCAGCAGCCAGTTCTTGAACTTGGCCGCGGAACGGTTCACCAATCTTCAGAACGGCGCCACAACCGAGCTGGAGCAGCGCCGCCTCGCCATCGAAAATCTCGTCAAGCCCGTCGCGGAATCATTGGGCAAGGTCGAGAAACAGATCGGCGACATCGAAAAAAACCGCGTCGGGTCTTATGAGAACCTGCTCGCCGTGGTCAACAACCTGCAATCGACCCAACAGGACCTTCGTCGCGAAACAGGGAACCTGGTGGGAGCCCTGCGACGGCCCAATGTCCGCGGCCGATGGGGCGAACTTCAATTGCGTCGGGTGGTTGAGCTCGCCGGCATGCTGGACCGGGTCGACTTCAAGGAGCAGGTCAATGTCAACGTCGAGGGCGGGGCACTACGGCCGGATCTCGTCGTACACCTGCCAGGCGGGAAAAACATCGTCGTCGATGCGAAGGCACCGCTCGCGGCGTACCTCGACTCGCTCGAGATGGCGGACGACGAGGCGCGAACCCGCAAACTGGAAGAGCATGCCAAGCAAATCCGGGACCACATCCACAAACTCTCGGTCAAGAGCTACTGGGCGGAATTCGACACACCCGAGTTCGTCGTGCTGTTCATCCCCGGGGAGGCGTTTTATAGCGCCGCACTGGAGCAGGACAGCAGCCTCATCGAAGGCGGCATTGACCGCAAGGTGATACTGGCCACGCCAACGACGCTGATCGCCCTGCTCAAGACGGTTGCCTACGGATGGCGTCAGGAAGCTCTTGCCAACGATGCCCGGGAAATCGCGGCGCTTGGCCGCGACCTGCACGACCGCCTCGTCACGATGGCCTCCCACTGGGCGCGGATGGGCAAGTCGCTCGCAGGAACGATGTCCGCCTTCAATGATGCCGTCGGATCTCTGGAGTCCCGCGTTCTTCCCACAGCGCGTCGCTTCCGTGAGTTGAAAGTGTCGGCAGAGGGCAAGGAGATCGAGCCGTTGCTGCCGCTCGAGACGGGCCCGCGATCAATCATGGCCGAAGAAATGATTTCTCTGCCTTCTCCCAAGGAGTGAATTCATGAATCCACGCGCCACCAAAATCGCACACTGGTGCGCGGCTGTGCTTGTCGGAGTTGGCGCCGGTTCCGGATACGCCTCGGAACCTCGAACACCCATCAAGCACCTGATTGTCGTTATTGGCGAAAACGTCAGCTTTGACGCGCTTTTCGCCACCTACTCGCCGCCCAGAGGCCAGACCATCAGCAATCTCCTCTCGCGCGGCATCGTCACGCCAGAAGGATTACCAGGGCCGCGCTACCTCGAGGCCGCCCAGTGGCGCTACCACACCGCCGAGCCGACCTATAGCCTCTCGCTCATTGCCGAAAAACCTTACGAAAAGCTGCCGGCACCGACGCTCGTGGGCACCTACGACCCGGACACCCTGATTTGGCACGGCGCAGTTCCGGACCCGCGGTTTGAATCGCTCACGAGCAACGGCCCCTATTCCATTTCCAGATACGCGCCTCAAGATCGCAATGCCGGCGTGACCACCGGTGACCCGGTGCATCGCTTTTTCCAGATGTGGCAGCAGACCGGCGGCTCCAACCAGAGCCTGCACCGATATACCTGGGTCGCCACCACCGCTGGACGCGGGGCCGACACCCCCAACGTGACCGCGTCCGCGCCCGGCCAGGGCGGCGAAGTCATGGGCTTTCTCAACATGACGGAAGGCGACGCGCCCTACTTCCGGCAATTGGCCGAGCAGTACGCCTTGAGCGACAACTACCACCAGTCGATCATGGGCGGCACCACCGCAAATTTTATCGCCATCGCAACGGGTGACGTGGCCCGGCACGAGCAGGACGGGCAACCCACCCGTCCTCCGGAAACCCAGATCGAGGATCCGACGCCGGCGACCGACACTGCCAACTTCTACCGACATGACGGCACCCATGGCGGAAGCTATATCCGCTGCGACAGGCCGGATCCCGGCGCCGATGCCATCCTGAAAATCCTTCAGCAGCGTCGGGTGAAGCCCAACTGTGCCCCCAACACTTGGTATCTCGTCAACAATTACGAGCCGCCGTTCCTGCCGGACGGCACGGACACGCCTGCGGAGCCGCAGACATTCATTTACCCGCCCCAGACCCTCCCGAATATTGGCAGCGCGCTTTCCGCTGCCGGTGTGGAATGGGCGTGGTTTACTGGCGGCCGCGACCTGAAGGCTCTCGTCTCAGACCCTCTCTACGCCAAGGCACGCATGCTGGCCAAGCGCGACGCCCCGGACGCATCCGAGGAGCAATTGCGCGCTGAGACCGATAAGATCGCCCGCGGCCTTGTGTACAACAACAGCGGCGATCCCCTTGTCTCTTTTCCGGCCGTCATCCATGGCCCTGACGCGAAGCGTCTACAGGACCTCGGTATTTTCTATCAGGCGATCGACCGCGGATCACTTCCGTCGGTCAGTTTTGTCGTGCCGAAGAATATCGACAGTGGCCACCCCGGCTATTCGGCCACCGCACGCTACGAGGCCTTCATCGAGGACCTGCTGGGTCGCTTCGCGAAGCAACCGGCGCTGTGGGCGGATTCGGCCATTCTCGTCACGACCGACGAGGGTGGTGGCTCTTTTGATTCGGGGTACATCCAGATGCTGGACTTCTTCGGCGACGGCACCCGCATCCCCTTTCTGGTCATCTCGCCCTATGCCCGCCAAGGATTTGTGGACCATGTCTATCAGGACCACGCGTCCATTCTGAAATTCATCGAGTACAACTGGGGCCTGCCGCCTCTCTCGGACCGCAGTCGCGATCGACTTCCCAATCCCGTGGTGCGGCCCGAAGACCCTTATCGCCCGATCAACAGCCCGGCTATCGGCGACCTCACGTCACTGTTTGATTTCAAACCACGCTGACCATTCAGCGATAAAGGCGGCGGTTGGCAATCCGTATCGAGACAAGCACCCCAACCATCCCATAGGCCGCCAGCAGAGCCAAACTCGCCAAGGCGTGAGGAATCGGATCCCCGAAGACCAATCCTCTCGCCAGCATGGCGGCGTGCGCCAATGGCATGAGGAGTGCGATTTTCTGCATCGCTGCAGGCAATGCCTGAAACGGAAAGAATATTCCGGACATGAAAGACATGGGCGTCAGGACGAGCGTGAAGTAGTAGGCAAAAAAATCAAATCCCTTGGCGATCGTCGTCATGATCAACGCCAGTCCTGCCACACACAATCCGAGCAGCAAGAGTACGGGCAACACCATCAGCGGCCGAAATCCGTGCACGATGCCAAGCGCGTACATGATCAGGAGAATTGCACTGCCAGACAGGACTGCCTTGAGGGCTGCCCAGACCCATTCCCCGATCACGATATCCGCAACCGTCATCGGCGCATGCAGGATTCCTTCCCAGGTCCGCTGCATTTTCAGTCGAGAAAAGGCCGAATAGAGCGCCTCCGCGGTTGCGGAGTTCAGCGTCGAGTAACAGATCATTCCGCCCGCCAGAAATTCTATGTAGGGCCGCCCGTTGACCGTGCCGACCATGGAGCCGATGCCGAATCCGAAGCCCACGAGATAGAACAGAGGGTCCGCAAGATTGGTCGTGAGCGAAGGAATCATCAGCTTTCTCCAGACGAGAAAGTTCCGCTCCACCAGATGCAGGAAACGTAGATTCATGTCAGTCCCGGATGTCCCTGCCGGTCAACTTGATGAAGACGTCCTCAAGATTGGCGGCGCGACGCATGGCACGCAATTGCGGCCAGTTCTTCAGACTCTCCAAGACCAATTCAGCGGAATTCGTATAACAAAAAGCGGTTTCGCCGGAGATTTCCACGCGACTTGAAAGGTTGCGGCCATAGTGGTCTGCCCAGACGTCGACGCCTTCCCCGAAGAGTTCAACGACGACCGGCTCGATGTGTGATTCGATCAGCGCTCTCGGTGAACCCATCGCGATGATTTTCCCGCGATCCATCACGCACAAGCGGTCGCAGAGGCGCTCCGCCTCGTCCATGAAATGGGTCGTCAGGATCAGGGTCTTGCCGCTTTTGGTCAGGCCGCGCAGACCGTCCCACACCAGGTGCCTCGCCTGGGGATCAAGGCCCGTGGTCGGCTCGTCGAGGAAAATGACATCCGGATCATTGATCAGCGCACGGGCGATGGTGAGGCGCCGCTTCATGCCCCCTGAGAGCGCATCGATCCGGTCCCTGCCCCGATCGGAGAGCCCCGCAAATTCGAGCAGGCCGGGCACCCGGGCCCGAGCCTGCTTGCGGCTGATATCGAAGTAGCGGGCCCAGATGACGAGATTTTCCTCGACGGTGAAATCGGGGTCGAGGTTGTCGAATTGCGGAACCACGCCGACGCGGTAGCGGGCGGTCCGTGCCTCACGGGGCACCTGCGCTCCGGCCAGTCGGATGGAACCCTGATCGGCGCTGGTGATTCCGAGGACGCAGCGCAGGGTCGTGGTCTTGCCGGCACCGTTGGGTCCCAGAATCCCGAAGCACTCGCCCGTCGGTACGGAAAAAGACACGCCGTCCACCACGCGCCGACCCTCGTAGGCTTTGACCAGAGAGTCGACGGCGACGACCTCGGTCACACGAGCACCCGCTCGATGCCGCCCGAATTTGCCTGCCGGATGTAATCCGACATCCAGTTCTCGCCAAGGGCATGGCGTGCGATTTCGACCACGATGTAGTCGGCCTCCATTCCGGACACCTCGGTGTACCTTGACAGGCCCTGCAGACACGACGGACACGATGTCAGGACCTTCACCGCCCCCGTGTGGCCGGTCGCCCTGACGGCCGAGAGGTCCTGACGCAGTTCCTCTTCCTTGCGGAACCGGACTTGCGTGGCGATATCAGGGCGTGTGACCGCGAAGGTGCCCGACTCGCCACAACAACGGTTGCTGCGCTCCACCCGTCCGTTTTTGTCCGCATTCAACAGCGAGTTGACGGTCGTCAGCGCAGATCCTTGTTTCATGGGCGAGTGGCATGGGTCATGGTAGACGTATTTCTGGCCCGTGACCCCTTCGATGCGAACGCCTTTCTCGAGGAGGTATTCGTGAATGTCGATGAGCCGGCAGCCAGGAAAGATGCTCTCGAACTCGTAGCCGGCCAACTGGTCGTAACAGGTACCACAGCTGACGACCACAGTGCGAATGTCCAGATAGTTCAGCGTGTTGGCGACGCGGTGAAAGAGCACCCGGTTGTCGGTGATGATTTTCTCGGCCTTGTCGGATTCGCCGGCTCCACGCTGCGGGTAGCCGCAGCACAGGTAACCCGGCGGCAGCACCGTCTGCACGCCCACCTGCCAAAGCATCGCCTGGGTCGCAAGCCCGACCTGGGAGAAGAGCCGCTCCGAACCGCAGCCGGGGAAGTAGAACACCGCCTCGGTCTCCGCGGTGGTGCGGGACGGATTGCGGATAATGGGCACGTAATCGCGGTCTTCGATGTCCAGCAACGCGCGCGCGGTGCGATTGGGCAGGCCAGAAGGCATTCGCCGGTTCACAAAGTGGACCACTTGCTCGTGCATCACCGGCCGACCGGTCGTGGCCGGAGGCCGGCTGGTCTGCGCCCGGGCGGCCCGACTGAACACCCGGTTGGCGATACGCTGCGCGCGGTAACCAATGCCGACGACCGCCGCGCGTGCCAATTTCACGGTGGCAGGCCGGGTCGCCTCGAGGAAAAACGCCGCGGCTTCCGCAATCGGACGGCGGCGCTTTTTCCCCATACGGCGCAACAAATCCCGCATCGCCATCGTCACATCCCCGAAGTCGATGTCCACGGGGCATGGTGTCGCACATTTATGGCAGATCGTGCAGTGATCGGCGACGTCGGAAAATTCATCCCAATGACGTATCGAAACCCCGCGACGCGTCTGCTCCTCATAGAGAAACGCCTCGACGAGCAAAGACGTTGCAAGAATCTTGTTTCGCGGAGAATAGAGAAGGTTGGCCCGAGGAACGTGCGTCGCGCAGACCGGCTTGCACTTGCCGCAGCGCAGACAGTCCTTGATGGCGCCCGATATCGAACTGATATCGGACTGCTGCATGATCAGGGATTCGTGGCCAAGCAAGTTGAAGCTTGGCGTATAGGCAACGGACAAGTCGCTGCCAGGCAAAAGCTTGCCCTTGTTGAAACGACCTTCGGCATCTATTTTTTGCTTGTAGGCGCGAAACGGTGCGGTTTCCGCTTCCGTGAGAAACTCGTATTTTGTGATCCCGATTCCGTGCTCACCCGATATGACCCCGCCCAGATCACGGGCAATCTTCATGATCCGCGCAACTGCAGAGTTGGCTTCATGAAGCATTTGATAATCGTCTGAGTTCACCGGGATATTCGTGTGAACATTTCCATCGCCGGCATGCATGTGAAGAGCGATGAAAACTCGCCCTTTCAGCACCGTCGAATGCAACTCGATGCACTTCGCCATGACGGGAGCCAGTGCGCCGACGAGAAGTCGCGAGACAGGCGCCCGGATTTCGTTTTTCCAGGAGACCCGCAGGGATTTGTCCTGGAGCACCGAAAAAATTGTGGTCGATGGATCTGTCGCCGCTCGGGCCGACAATCCCGAGAGTATCTCAGGCGCAACGTCAAGATCGGCAAGTGCCGGCATCGCCGCGGCCACGGATAGGTCGATATTCTCCTGCAGCCACTTCCATCGATCACCCGCCTTGGCGATGCAGAGCCTCGCCTCGGCGAGACGCTCATCGAGGTCCTCATCCTGGGTGGCACTTTCCTGCGCGCTGTCATCCGTTCTCAAGAACTGCAACGGCCCTTGCAGATAGTCGGTCAGCACCGCAACAAGCTTTAGTTTGTTGCTGATCGACATCTCGACATTGAGCCGTTCGATCGCATCGGTGTATTCGCCAATCCTGGGCAGCGGGATGACCACGTCCTCATTGATCTTGAAGGCGTTCGTATG
>CAXBRZ010000100.1:0-8431 GCA_963978075.1 uncultured bacterium
ATCGTCGAGACTATAAAAATCATCGTCAGCGGGTATGCCTACCTCTTCGGACTCGAGCAGCCACTCAAGACCGGCTGTTCGCCTGACGGCACCGAGGAACCCCTCGACAGGTCCAACGGTCTCGAAAACAAGTACTAGCTCGGGATCTTCGCCTGGATCGTCTCGTTGAAGCTGTAGGCGCTGCCTCTCAAAATTGTTTTGAAGTGCATTGAACTTTGGAGTCAGCCGTTCCCGCTGCCTATCGTGAGTGGGGACGTGGAGCCGCAGCCAGGGAGGGCGTCTCTTATCCTTTTCGGAAATGGTGCTTGTCGGAAACAAAAGGAGAGGGAGTTCTTGTTCTTGTGCCATCGTCCCCGAAGTCGCGTGCGACCTAATTGATTATGGTCGTTCTATTTTTCCACTGTTCAAGGCGCGCAGCAATAATCTTGGGTAAATCGGCATCTGGTAAATCAAGTACGAACCGGCGGTGTACATCCTCGCAAAACAACTCAAGATCGGAGAAGTTTGCAGCATTAAGCTTTGTAGCTAGCGTCCGAGGTGTAACCCCGAGGCGGGTACCCAAGCGTTTCTCAAACCGTTCAAACCACGCCGTTCTCTGCTGCAACGATGGTGCCGACAACGCTAGTCGGATTTGGAACCTCCGCCAGACAGCGCGATCCAGGAGTTCGGAGTGGTTGGTTGCGGTGACGACGACTACGTGGCTGGGCAGTGCGTCAATTTGAAGCAGAAGCGAGCTGACAACGCGCTTTATTGCGCCGGTCGAAACGCGCCGCCGCGCCGTGCGCCCGCCACCGGTTCGACGAGGTGACGGTCCGCCAGTCGGCGCCTGAAACTCGATTTATCAAGCGGGCGTCCCAGCAGCTGCTCACAGGCCTCCTGCAGTTCACCCAGCGTGAAATGCTCGGCAAAGCAGTGGAACGGCAGGCGCATCCCGTCGACCTCCCCACGTACGGCGGCGACAGCCCGGTCGATGAGCACGCGATGATCAAACGCGAGGGGAGCGAGGGAGTCGAGCCGGTCGACATCCATCCAGGTGATTTCGCCCACGCGCTTGCCCGCCGAGGGGGCGTAGGCCGCCGCAGGGACGAGTGCGCGATAGACGACACTGAGCGTCCACGGCGCGCGTGGGTCGCGATCGGGTCCCCCGGTGGCTTCGAGTTGCGTCAACCGCGGGCCTTCGACCCCAAGCCTCTCTTGCAGAACTCGCCGGGCGGCGGCATGCAGGGAGTCGTCCAGATCGATGCGCAGCGCACCCCCTGGCAGTGCCCAATGCCCTGCGTACGGGGCGGTTGTCCGGCGGATCAAGAGGACGCTGAGCCGTTTTTCCACGACGCCCTGTGTGACCACCTCCACTCGGGTAAAAGGCATCGGATAGAGCGGCACGGGATCGGGAAGGGAGCGGCGGGTCATTGCGCGTTTTCTTAGTTGCTAGTTACAACTAAGTATGCCATGCTTACTTCGTGGTGTCATGCTACTAAGTAAAAGGAGAAAGTCATGAGCGCAACCGCCTACGACGTGATCGGCGACATCCACGGGCATGCCGACAAACTCACCGGCCTTCTGCGGGCCATGGGCTACCGCGAGACGCAGGGCGTCTGGCGCCCCCCGCACGGCCACCAAGCCGTCTTCATCGGGGATCTCATTGACCGCGGCCCCGAGCAGTGCGAAGTGATCCGGATCGTCCGCTCGATGATGGATGCCGGTCATGCCCGTGCCGTCATGGGCAACCACGAGTTCAACGCCATTGGGTTCGTCACGCCGGATCCGGCCGCAGGCGGCGAGTTTGTTCGGCGACACTCGGACAAGAACCGGAATCAGCACGGCGAGTTCCTCTCCCAGGTGGGCGAGGGCAGTGACCTGCACCGGGAGTACATCGAATGGTTTAGGACACTGCCGGTGACCCTGGATCTGGGCGGGATCCGTGCCGTACACGCCTGCTGGCACGACACGCACATCGGCGTGATCGCGAGTGATACGGACGGTGGCCGCCTGTCGGAGGACTTCATCGTCCGGGCGCACCGGAAAGGCTCACCCGAGCACGCGGCGATGGATTGTCTGACGAAGGGTGTCGAGATTCCGCTACCGAAGGGCGCCTCGTTTGTCGACCATTCGGATGTCAGAAGGACCGAGGTGCGCACGCGCTGGTGGCTCGAGGCGCCGGTTACTTATCGCGATGTGGCGGTGGTGGAGGCCGAGAAGCGTGAGCAGATTCCGGCAGTCGCGCTCCCGGGCGACTACTGCCCCTTGCCGGTCCACGGAACTCCCGTATTCGTGGGCCACTACTGGCTCAAAGGCACGCCCTCCTTGCAGGCGCCCAAGGTCGCTTGTGTGGACTACTCGGCGGCCGGGCAGGGCCCCTTGGTCGCGTATCGGTGGATGGGCGAGACGGCGCTTGATGCGAGGAAATTCGTCCTCGCGGGTGAGGCCTGAGATAGACGCCGAAGGAATGCGCGGCCCGCGGATCATCCACGCGTTAATTATCAAGGCATTCTTTCGACGTGTATTTCACTTAGGAATGCGGGCGAAAGCACCGATGAAAATCGAGATCCAAGCAAGCAAATAGCCTAAAGGAATGGCAACTTTAAAGATTTCTCCAAACACACAAAAGGCAGTCATTCCCGCCCGCTGCAAATCACTGTGAGACTCTGAGCGGTCTTTCAATCGAATTTCCATAGCAGCTGTTTCTTTCCAGGTTGCAAGAAATGCAACCAACGTTAGAAAGGAAAACGCGTATGAATTTTCAGCAAGCAAATCAAAATAGCCGCCAAAAATATTTTCCATTTTAGAACCGATGCTCTCTGCTTTCGTTAGCAGGATAATACAGAGTCGGCTGGTATCGTAATCGGAACAACTCAGGAACCCAGCACCCCGGACTCCGCCTGCTTCAGGACCGCCAGGATCTGGCAGTCCGTAAACCTCGACCTCTTCATCGTAGAGCTCTCCCTAAGTGAGAAAACCCTCCCTATCAGGCCCTCGGTTTGCAGGGGGGATTACCGTTCCTCACTCTGGAATGCCCTGCGAATCACGGAAAAATCTCAATTTGAGGCGGCATCAAACCCGCGTCCGCAAATGCTCAGGCGAGCTGCTCAGCCATTTCTTTGAGGACGTTGTGCAAAATGGCTCTGAGGCAGCGGGATTCGCCTGCCATCGTGGCGGACAATTCGGGGTGATCGTGTGCGATCTGCGCGTTTTCGGCTTCGACGTCGCCATACAGAGCTTGCGCCTCCGGGACTACGCGACTGCGCAGATTTTCGAGCAGGCGGTCGGCTGTGCCTTTGGCCAGATTCAACGATGCCCCCGCCTCCAGCAACAAGCCACGGTTGATGTCCGAGAAATGCCGCGCGCCCAGTATGGGCCAAGCCAGCTGGGTTTGTTCGGGCCATCCATTTTTGTTGAAGGCGGGCGTGTCATACGTTGTGACGCTCAGCAGGTCGTAGAACGGTGCCAACTGAACGCCCTCGTGCGAGACGAGGAAGCTCAGGTTTTTCAGGTGGGCATCGCTGTTACCGACGAGCACGTTGAACACCAACCAGCCAAAGAGTCGAGAACGCGCCACCGCCGGACTGCGACAGGCAGTGGCCAGTGCCGCCAGATTCTCCATGCTGCCTTGGCTGTATTTGAAGCTACGGTCCAGGCCCAGCAACTGGCAGGCGTCGATCACGTGTCTCCGTTGCCAGCCCTGATCCGCAGGAATCCGGTCGAAGCGATTGATCAGGTATACCGGCGATGGCACGTAGCGACGATGCACATCGGGCACGTCAAGCCCCAACCGCTTGGCAAGGTGCATCACGAACCATTCATTGATCACTGAATGGGGATAGTCCTTATCCGGGTGGTCAGGCTTCAGGATATGGGTGGAGGGAGTGGCGCCAGCGGGTTCGAACAGTGAACCATCTTGCAGCACGACTGCCAGTTTGTGCTGGGCACCCGCCAGCGACATGCGTTTGATGGCTGCATGCGTGAGAGGTGACTTTGGCAGCTCGCGAATGCGGGTTTCCAAGGCCGCGTCCGGCAGCGGACGCAATGCCTCCACTGTCTGCGGCATAGCATCCGGTGGCAGCAAGGTCACTGACCCTGCTGACTCTGCCCCGTACCAGGTCAACAAGCCGAAGGCGTCTGCCGCATCTAACTGGGCATCTCCAGCCAGCAGAACACGTTGGTCTTCCTCCGGCAGCAGGTTATCGAAATACCATTGCACGGGGCGCTTGCTTGCGCCGTCGAGGATGGGTTCTGTCGTCAGCGGAAGATGCGGGCTGAGAGCGAAGCTCTTGGGGCTGGCTAGCCAGTCTGCTGCATACTGAAAGCTCCAAAGGCCAGCGACTTCTTGCAAGGTGCCGACCGACGTCTGATTGATCGATGCGCGCAAAGATCGGCCGCTCACGACTTGTCCTTGCTGTTCACAGGATCATTCAGGTAGGCGGCCACGTTCTCAGGCACATCCAACATGACGCGAATGCCCAGGCCCGCAAGCACTTGATAGAGCTTGCCCCACTGCACCGATTCACCGCCGCGTTCGATCTTGCCGAGAAAGTTCTCGCTGACGCCGATGCTGCCTGCTGCATCGTCCTGGCGGATCTTCTGTACCTTGCGGCTGGCGCGCACCACCTTGCCGATGGTTGCTGCCTTGTTAATGGGTACCTTCATGGTTAATCCTCACGATTGTGAGGATTATGCCTTAAACGGATGTGTTTCTCAATAAATCCTTTTGAGCGTGTGGATTTTTAGCGTTTGCAAATTTTTTTACCGGGAATCCACATGATTGAGAGGATTTTCGGCGAGAGTTAACCTTCATCTACTGGCGAATTGGCCGTTCATGCACCCGTTTACGCCCAATTAGGTGGCCGACGAAACTGTGTATCGACCCACCGGACAGCGAAGTCCGCAGGAATGGGCGTGGACCCTGGCAGACACGCAGGAATGCAAAAAAATGCCGAACTGCATATGCGGTTCGGCATCGCTATTGGTGGAGGCGGGGGCTAAAGAAAAGGGCCCGAAGACAATCCGAGCCCTGATCAATGCTGGCGGATGGGAGCCCTATGAAAAAACCGCTCACTGGGCTACTGAGCAAAGCTTCGGACATCTGCGGACTTGCGGGTAGATGTCACCGAGAGAGCAGTTCGACATAGGCTTGGTAGCTGTAGATGCGGTTCTTCTTCTGGCCTGTGAGTTCGACGACGATGCCGAGATCTTCCAGCAGACTCACGGCGGCACTTGCGGTCGGAAATGTCGTCTCCAGCCGCCGGCGCACATGTTCCACGCTGAAGCGCGGCATCATCGGCAACAGTTCAAAAAGGCGGTAGCTGATCGGCCCGGCTTTTACGGAATTCAGCAAGCGCTTGCGGTCGGCAGTGATGAGGCTGGCGACGTCGATGATGCTGCGCTCGGCATCCGCCGACGCCACAGCCACGCCTTCCAGGAAAAAGGCGACCCAGCCTTCCCAGTCGCCATCGGTACGAATCGCTGACAAACGACGGTAGTACTCAGCTTGATGCTGCTTCAGATAACCGCTCAAGTAAACCAGCGGCTCGGCCAGCAATCCCCAGTGCTCGAACAGGGCTGCGATCAGCAGGCGTCCGATTCGGCCGTTGCCATCCAGAAAAGGGTGGATGGTTTCAAACTGGGCGTGGATCAGAGCGACCCGAACCATCGGCGGCAGATCAGCATCGGGGGCGTGGACAAAGCGCTCAAGGTCGGCCAGAAGATCAGCGACCTCCTGGGGAGGGGGAGGTACGAAGGCGGCATTGCCTGGGCGTGTTCCGCCGATCCAGTTTTGGGAGCGGCGAAGTTCGCCGGGCTGCTTGCCAGCGCCGCGGACCCCGTCGAGCAGCAGCCGGTGGGCTTCGCACAGCATGCGGACGCTGATCGGCAGGCCCTGCGGGTCGCGCAACTGGACCTGCACCCAGCGAAAGGCACGCAGGTAATTGGTGATCTCTTCGACGTCGTCGGCGTTGCTGACCTTGAGCCCGGCTTCCTCGTCAAACAGGTCGCTCAGCGTGGCCTGGGTGCCCTCGATCTGCGAGGTGAGCAGCGCCTCCTTGCGAATCGCACTGTAGAGCAGCCACTCCACCGACGGAACCAGTCCAGATACCCCAGCCAGGCGCGCCAGCGCCAACTCAGCCTGCCGGTTCAGGTCAAAGAAGTCGCTTGAAGGGAGCGGCGGATCGGCTGGGGGAAGAGGCCGCGGCACAAAGGCACGGACTGACTCCCCCAGCGTGGTGGTGACCGTGAAGCTTCCTGTAATGCGCATTATGAAAGCGTTCTTTAAATGAAGTGCGTGATATTAAAGCACACTTTCACATATGACGCCATGTCAAAGATATCTTTAGCGTTTTTGTGCGGGCGCCCAATTCACGGGCGAAGATTCAGGCCAAGCGCCCAGCAGGCGGCGAGCCAGCACGCTCTGAATATCACGGCGTCCGTCCGCAATCAGGTAAATGATGCCTTGGCTGCCTGTGACACGGTAGATCACGCGATACGGCTTGAAGAATGCCTGGCGATATTCCTTGATACCAAGACTGACCAGTTCTTTCGGATAGCCACCCCGTTCCGGGAATCTCGACAGGCTCTCCGCAACTTTCATCAACGCATCGAATACAATGTTAGCGTTGGCAATGCAATCGAATTCGGAGATGTAGTCGTGGATGGCCTCCAGGTCCTGCTCTGCCCCATCGGTGAGCAAGACCTCGAATTTGGCCGGTGTGCCAGACATCAGACGACGGATCGCTTGGCGCGAAGACGGGCAACGACATCGGCCACGGGTTTCACCTTGCCAGCGGCGACGTCCTGGTTGCCTAGCGCAAGGATTTTCAGAAGCGCCAGTGTCTCTTGCGTCTCTTCGAACGAGGCTACATCCTGCAGGATAGCCTTGGCCTCACCGTTTTGGGTGATGACCATAGGTTCACGCTGATCTGCGAGGCGCGTCAACACCTCGGCTGCGTTGGCCTTGAGATAGCTGATCGGCTTGACTTGTGACGAGTAGCGCATGGCAGGTCTCCCGACTTGGAGAGAACTTAATTTAGTCCTTTTATGGTCCGACGGCAAGGTGTGAAGAACCTCAACGCGTTCTCAGCAGGAGCGCCGAACGTTTGGCTCGGGTTAGCGCAACACAGAGAAGCTTGCGCTGGTCCCAGGTCGACTCCGGATCACCAAAAAACGCATCAGGAGCGACCATAGCCACCGTTTCAAATTCCAACCCTTAGCTCGATGCATCGTCGAGAAATGCACTGTATCCCTGACGTCTGCATGATTAGATTGGTCGGAAGGAAACCAAGATGGAGATCGTTCATTTCAACCGAATTAATTAGCCGCGCGCTGGGGATTCAGTGGGGCCACTCTCGAGTGCTGGCGCTGCGAGGGGATTGCTCCCAAGTTTATGAAGCTCTGCGGCCGCGTACTCCTCCGGCTGGTCGACATCCACGCCTACGACGCGTCGTGTATGGCGACGTAGACCAAAATCGTAGTCACCCCGACCGGTACGCACTGAGCCCTTGATCCCTTTGTCGTCCGATTTTTTGTCGGGAGCGTTGACCCGTTGGCTCGATAATCTCTATTATCGGCGCGGCACAACGGATCTGTCTGGTTGGGCCCGATGCCTTTAAAGTACCGCGCTTTCATCAGCTACAGTCACCGGGATTCCCGATGGGCTGAATGGCTGCACCGCGCGCTCGAGTCATACCCCATTCCACAAGCGCTCGTCGGGACGACGACGGCCAAGGGGCAAGTCCCCAAGCGGCTCATGCCGATCTTTCGTGATCGGGACGAATTGGCGTCGTCCAGTAACCTTGGCGCGACTCTCGAGGAAGCGCTTCGCGAATCCGAAAACCAGATCGTTATTTGTTCGCCCGCCGCCGCGGCTTCTCGGTGGGTGAATGAGGAAGTCCGCGCGTTCAAGCGCTTGGGGCGTGGGGCCAATATCTTCTGCTTGATCGTTGCCGGTGAGCCGGATCCTGTCTCCCGAGGGCTTGACGCATCGGAGTGCTGTTTCCCACTGGCTTTACGTGTCGACATGGACGCGAGCGGCGCGGACGTGCCGTCCTTGCTCGAACCGATCGCGGCTGACGTTCGGCCCGAGGGAGATGGAAAGGACAGGGCAAAACTTAAGCTGGTGGCTGGCATCGTGGGCGTTAGCTACGATGCTCTCGCCAATCGGGAGCAGGTGCGGCGCACCCGCCGGCTGGCCTTCATCACCGCGTTTTCCCTGTCCGGGATGGCGCTTGCCAGTGGGCTCGCCACATATGCCTTCATCCATTTGGATGACTGGGGCCGCGGGTTGAAGTTCCAACTGACCCGCGGAGAGCATGGCGACGGACGCTTTTACCTGAACGGCGAACTCTCGAAGTCCGGGTGGTACCAATACTTCCTAATCGTGCTCGCCCTGAAGTTGCCGCTCGGATTGATGCTGGCTTCGGTGCTTTCGCTCGTACTGAGAAAG
>CAXBRZ010000101.1:0-8400 GCA_963978075.1 uncultured bacterium
CCTTGCGGTTTTTTGCTTCATTGAATGAGTAACACATCCGGTTGAGCGCGTAACCGCGCTGCGCAGCTGCGGCATCAAATAGGTGAGTTCCGGGAATCGGCTCCAAGGACATAACGCCCCCTGCTTTGACTAGAGGGCAGTATTTCCGTCACGGCCTCGGTCGGCTAGTTCGTATTTACGTCATTCTTCCGCGGGTCGCCGCAGGCTGTATCCACGGAATCCGCAATTGATAGATTTTGGTTATACAAGCTATATGCGGGGCGACTTTCTCGGTCCGGCGGCCTGCGCTATTCTCGGTCAGGCCGAGCGCCACCCGGCGCCTCTTTCTATTCTGTGGAGATTCATTCATGGCGACCGCCCCGTCAGACGTGTTTGTTCAGCCGGCTTACTCGGCTGCCGCCCAGTGCACCCTAGCGCGCAAGCCAGCACTTTTTATTAACAATGAATGGGTTGCCTCAACGCACGACGCAACTGTGCCGGTGGAAGACCCATCGACTGGCAAGGTCATTACCCACATCGTGGATGCGTCAGATGCCGACGTTGACCGCGCGGTCAGTGCTGCCCGTACCGCCTTTGACGACGGCCGCTGGTCTGACCTTCCACCCTCTCGTCGCGAGCGCACCATCCTGAAGCTCGCCGACCTCATCGAAGCGCGCGCGGCCGAATTCGCGGAACTCGAGGCGATCGACAACGGCAAGTCGATCACGATGGCAGGTGCTGTCGACGTTCCTGGCGCGATTGACCACCTGCGTTACATGGCAGGATGGGCCTCCAAGCTGGGCGGTGAACTGATGGAGCCGCAGGGCTTGCCCCGCGGGACTGTGTTTAGCTACGTCTCGCGCGAGCCGGTGGGCGTTGCGGCACAAATCGTGCCGTGGAATTTCCCGCTCCTGATGGCAACGCTGAAAATTTCTCCTGCATTGGCCGCCGGCTGCACGCTGGTGCTCAAGCCTGCCGAGCAAACCTCGCTGACCGCCCTGCGGCTGGCCGATCTTGTCGTTGAGGCCGGATTTCCTCCGGGCGTGATCAACGTCATCACCGGCAATGGGCATACGGCCGGCGATGCGCTCGTCAAGCATCCCGGTGTCGACAAGATCGCGTTCACTGGATCGACCGAGGTCGGCAAGATCATAAACCGCAATGCGACCGATTCGCTGAAGCGCGTCACACTGGAACTGGGCGGAAAATCGCCGGTCGTCGTGCTGCCAGATGTCGATCCGGCGGCCGTCGGTGCAGCGGCCGCCGGCGCCATTTTCTTCAACGCAGGGCAGGTATGCATCGCCGGATCGCGGCTTTTTGCGCACCGTTCGGTATTTGACAAGGTGATTGAGGGCGTGGCGCAGGCGTCCGCTTTCTGGGCACCGCGTCCGGCGCTCGATCCGAACGGGCACATGGGCGCCCTCGTGTCTCAGGAACAGATGAACCGCGTCATGGGTTACATCGAGGCGGGCAAGCGTGATGGGGCGTCCGTGGCCCTCGGCGGAACCGCTGCAAGCAGTTCCGGTTACTTCGTGAATCCGACCATCCTGGTGGACGTGAAACCGTCGATGAGTGTGGTGAGGGAAGAAATCTTCGGGCCAGTGGTCGTGGCGCAGCGCTTCGACGATCTCGACGAAGTGGCGCGTGCGGCCAACGATACATGTTATGGACTGGGTGCGGGAGTCTGGACTCGCGACGTGTCGGCGATGCATCGACTCGCGGCAAAGATCAAGGCGGGTACGGTATGGGGCAACTGCCACGCCATTATTGATCCTGCACTTCCGTTCGGCGGCTTCAAGCAGTCAGGCTTTGGACGAGAGCAGGGCCGGTATGGCATCGAGGCCTACACGGAACTCAAGACGGTCATCGTCAAGCTGTAAACGCTTGGCGGCGGGGTGGGGGCGGGCCGGCCGGCTCCCACCTGTCTTGGCCGCCGGGACCGGCTGGCTGCATTTCGGTAGCAGATTCGAGTTGGCGCCCCAGGAGGACGTGACATGCGTCTGCATCCGACCCGCTGCTTTGACAATGCAGCCCACGATTACGCCACGCTGACGGTGAGGCCGCTGTCGGCGGCGATGGGGGCCGAAGTCATCGGTGTGAATCTGGCCACCCTGACGGACGCGCAATTTGCAGAAATCCGCCACGCCCTGTTTCGCCACCGGATGATTTATCTGCGTAATCAGGTCGGCGTTGGTCACGCCGAGCATGCTGCGTTCAGTTTGCGGTTTGGGCCGTTTGCCGAGGATGCCTACACCAATGGCATCGAGGGGTATCCCGCGGTACAGCCGTTGATCCGTGAGGCCGATGACACGTCGGATATGGTCTTTGGCGAAGGCTGGCACTCCGACTCGCCGTTTTTGCCCCAGCCACCGGCGATTACCATCCTGCGTGCCGTCCAGATTCCTCCTTTCGGCGGAGACACGACGTTCGCCAACACGGGCTTGGCGTACCAGACGCTCTCCGAGGGCTACCGGGCCTTGATCCATCCGCTCAGGATCCATTTTTCGCTTCGCGACGTACTCGCCAGTGCGCAGGCCGCCGTGACTCCCTCGGACAGTCCGATCGGCAAACTGGCCGCCACACGAAACGCCGCGGAACTTCCGATTGATCTCAAGCGAAAAGTGGGCGGCGCATTTCATCCGCTTGTCCGAACGCATCCGGTGACCGGAGGAAAGTCGCTCTACATAGATCCCTCGTACGGAATCGGCATCGAGGGATTTCTTGCCGAAGAAGCTGCGCCCATCATGGGATATCTCAATGCACATCTGTTGCAACCCGCCTTCAGTTGCAGACTGCGCTGGGAGCCTGACATGGTGACCATCTGGGACAATCGGCTCTGTGTGCATCAGGCGTATAACGATTACGCAGGGCATCGCCGGGAAATGTATCGGACGACGGTTGCCGGGGAAATCCCGCAATGACCGGGAGCATTCCGGCGGATGTATGCCGGGATCTTTCGGACCGGATCGGACCTGACTCGGTTTGCCGTCCCGACGCGGTCGAACGACGACGATACAGCAGTGACTATCAGATGACGGCACCCGCGCAGGCGTCCATCCTAGCCGTCGCGAGGCCCACAACCACCGCGGCCGTCTCCGCCGTCATGGCCTACTGTCATCAGCATCGAATCGCCGTTGTGCCACAAGGCGGGCTGACCGGCCTTGCCGGGGGCGCCGTGCCTGTCACGCCGTGCGTGGTGCTTTCGTTCGAACGTATGAGATCGATTCGTGAACTGGACCTGCATACCGGAACCATCACGGTCGACGCTGGCGTCCTCATGGAAACCGTGCAGAAAACTGCTGACGCCGCAGGCCTCTTCTACCCGCTGGATATCGGCGCGCGAGGGTCATGCCAGACAGGGGGCAACCTGTCGACAAACGCCGGCGGCCACTGGGTGCTTCGATACGGCATGGCACGCCAGAATGTATTGGGCCTTGAAGTCGTCCTCGCCGATGGGACCGTGCTGCCGGGTCTGCGGAAGATGGTCAAGGACAATGCAGGCTACGACCTGCGTGATCTCTTCATCGGCAGCGAGGGCACACTGGGGCTGATTACTGCGGCGGTGATTCGACTGCAGCCCAAACCCCTCAGCAGGATGACCGCTTTTTTCGCCCTAGATGACTACGAGGGAGTCCTGTCGCTGCTGACCTTCGTCCGACAACGTTTCGCCGAACAACTCACGGCTTTCGAGGTCATGTGGCCGGAATTCTACGACCTGAGTACCCAGGGCCTCGGACAGCAGCCACCCCTGCCATCGGGTCACGGCGCCTATGTGCTGGTGGAAACCCGGGGGCAGGATCCGCAGCGCGACTTCGCGCACTTCAACGACACGATGGAATTGGCCTACGAATATGTCGCGGTCAGAGACGCCGTGGTCGCCCATTCTGACGAGCAGATTGAAAAGCTGTGGTCGATTAGGGATACGCCCGGGCGTTGGCGCGAAGCCGGGCACCATCCGCAATTGAGTTTCGATATCGGCGCGTCAACGGGAGATCTTGGCAGGCTGGTTGCCGACCTGCGTCAAGAGTTCGTCTTGCTTGCCGGAGCACTCAAGGTCATCTATTTCGCCCACGCCGCTGATGGCAATCTGCACGTCTCTGTGCCGATGAACGGGTTGATCGAAGAAAAAGCCGTCGAAAAATTGGTGTACAACACCGTGGCCCGTTACGGCGGCAGCATTTCAGCGGAACACGGCGTGGGATTCGTCAAGCGTGAATATCTTGGCCTGTCCCGTAGTCCGGCCGAGATCTCACTGATGCGCGGCCTCAAGCGACTCCTGGATCCCCACGACATCCTGAACCCCGGGAAGGTTGTCAGCCCGTGACACCGCTTGCTGACGCCTGAAAAATGACTGCCATCAATGTTGGTGCGTCAGATAAGCGGTCAGGGCATCAAGGTCCGCATCCGTGATCTCCGTCTTGCGAAACTGCGGCATGATCGAGACACCGTGCCGAACCGTATAACGCAGGAATAGCGGATCAAGGTCGGTCCACTCCTTCAGAACGGCAGGTTTACTGTTCGCGTATTTCGCCATCAGGGCATGTGTCCCGGGATGAATGATTCCCGGGTCGTGGCAGGGCGCACACCATTTTTCATATACCAGCTTGCCGGCGTCGGCCTTTGATTCACCGGCAAGCGCGGAGGAAAATGCGGTCGCCATTCCCGTCATGGAGACCATGGCGATAATCCAATGCGTCAGGCGTCTCATCGATGGTTTCCCCTGAGGTGCTTGGGCCAGATGTCATACCGTCCTGCCGAAAGGATTCCATTGGGGTCAATGGCGTCCTTCAGGGTCTCATGGAATCGATGCAAAGCATGATTATTGAACGAGTAGACGTCCATCACCGACTTCTGGAACACCGGCGCCGTGCGATATTCGCCCCAGCCTTGCTCGCCGCCGACCTTGATGAGCTTTTTGAAGCCCTCCCGATACGTACGGTTTGTCTGCGGGTCTTCCGTGACAGGCGTCGCGAGAATGAAGATGAAGGCCCTTTCCCAGAAACATGCCGGTAGGCTGAACGTCCGGAAGAGAGGCATGTTCAGATCCTTAGCGGCCTCTCCAAAGATGCGGTTTGCGTCGATGATCGCCTGCCCGGTACGTGGGATGATTGGCGAAAACCACATATGGCCCTTCGACGGAGTTGGATTGAAGGGGCTGCGTGCTCCAATGGAAAAAACGCGCAGCGAGGGGACGCCGAATTCCGGTTCGTGGTGTTCCGCCGCTGTTTCCGCGTCGATTGGAAATGTGACTTCGTCCAGAACCTGGAAGCCCACGCCGCGTATCTTGCTGAAATGACGCTGCGTCGCCGCCCACTGCGCGGCGATGACCTCCTTGGGCCCATAAAAACTGAGCATGAGGTGCCAATACGGCAAGCCTTTGCGGATGCCGTACGCCTCGAGTGCGGGTGAGTAGCCCACCTTGGCGTCCTTGAGCAGGGCCAAATGTTCGGCTTCCATGGGCGGCGGCCCGCGCTCGAAGAAGAGCTGAAGTTGGCCAACGGCCGGATATCCAAGCAGCGGGGAGGAGAGATCCGGGAATCCGGATGTAATGCGCGAATTCTCCAGATGGTTCAGCGTCTCTACGAGTGCGTGTAGATCCTCGTAGCGTTGAAATGTGACGGCGCCGCGCAAATACGCTTCAGGTTCCGGCATGAGCCAGAATCCCATCTTCGTACAGATGCCGTAGTTTGACTGCGAAAAGATGCCGTCAACCCAAGGACCACAGCCGCTCTTGTACTGCTGCCAGGTCTCGGCATTGGGAATCGCGCCCATTCCCGTCCTGAGCAGTTCGCCTGAGGGCAGCACCACCTCCATGCCGCAATGCGAATCAAAATGGTTGCGGTAGTTCGCGGAGGTATAGCCACCCCCGCGATCCAGCGCATTGCCGATAAGGCTGCCCCAGCCCGGGTCGGGACAGTCGATCCAGACCTTGAGTTTCTTTTCCTGAATGTATCGGTAGAGGTCGAAATAACTGACGCCCGGTTCGACCAGCGCGTAGGCGTTTTCCTCATTGACCTCTATGATCCTGTTCATCCTCTTGAGATCTAGGACGACACTTCCGGAATAGGCTGGCGCGGAGCCACCGTACCCGAGATTCTTGCCGGTCGAAATCGGATACAGGGGGATCCGGAAACGGTTCGCCACGCGGACGATACGCTGCACTTCTTCCGTCGAGCTGGGCGCGACCGCGCCTGATGCGACGAGTTCCTCGGTCTCGTTCAGAAACGGCGAGTACGCGTCACGATAAAGGTTGAGGTCTTCCTCGCTGGTGAATACCCACTCGCTGCCGACGATGGATCGAAATTCAGCCAGTGCCTTGCCGTAGTCTGCTTCGCTGACGCCTGGGGGTGTGCGCATGTTGGGTGTCCTTGAGCTGAGAGGTCTCTTCCCGACCGGGAGGTTCAGGCTGTCAGTAGCAGAGAAACCGACGGCTCGGAATAATCTTGGGTTCGGCCGGGCTGTCCAATCGTGCGTGTGACGAGGGTCCATTGGTTATTTTTGGGATTCGCACCAGCGACGCCAATCTCGGCCAGCGAATCCATCCACGATTCTGATTGATCCAGCGCTTCCAATATTCGCTGAAGGTCCGCTCCCCGGCTCGAGACGCGATGTGTGATCGATCCATCCGTATGACGATGGTGCTCTACCCGGTAAGCGACTTGCCACCAGTGCTGACGGCTCATTTCCTCAAGACAAGAGGCAGAAGCTTTGCCGAGGCAGGCGACAACGCAGCCCTCGCGGGCGCTCATGAAAGTGTCCAGCGAACTTCGCCAAAGTGCCGTCAGGTCTCCATCCACTCGGCGGATATGGACCTCCTTGCGACTGGCTGCGACTGCGAGCCTGACCGACGCCGGGTGATGCGGGTCAACGATGGCAAAGGTCGGCCGTAATCCTGTGCCGAACGTTCCTCGCGTGCCTGATTCCGCAATCGCGGGGACCGCGAGGGCCGCGGACCCGACAGCCCCCATCCCGGTCATGAACCGCCGACGATTGATCACTGAGATAACCCCCCAAATACCCCTTACCCCTACCGAAGGTTAAAAGAGTTCAGCCGATACTATTCAACTATCTGTACCGTCATGTGCCGCCCGGTTCTCTCTTGGTCGAATTTCCTAGTAACAAGCTCGAAAATCCGGAATAGGGTGTCGTCCGCCTTGCGGGTCCATCGCAGTCGTCGGGCGCCTACAACCGCTTCTTGCACCTGAAACCAGTTCGGCTTGCATGACAGATGGGTGCTGTCCCTGTCCGAGCATCCTTCATGCGGAGTGGGCTGATATAGTATGTTTTGGAAACGTTATGCGACCGATGTGGATTCAGGAAGTCACACGATGCAACGTAATTTTAGCCGGGCGCTCTATATCGGATTTGCCGTATTGGGTCTCTATTACCTCTGCGTGCCAGGCCGTATCGCGGAAGCGATCCCGCCGCTCGGCATTGCGCTTGCTTTCGACCCGTTCGACCCTGCAGTGCCCTTTGCCCAGCGCCCGCTGCTGCAGCGTGGCCTCCTCTATGCACATCTGGCGGTGGTATTGCTGCTTGTGGCTCGCCAGTTGGTGAGCGCCGTCGGCTGATGGCGTTCCCTGTTTAAAGCAGGGCCTCTGCGACCTGCGCCAACGCTGCGCAGCTCAGCGCGATGGTCCACAGGGGAAGTCGATCCAGTACGATGGCCATGAGAGCCGCGGCCGCAAGTGCGATGTCCATCAAAGAGTGGAGGGAGGTCGCCACGAGCGGGCGCTGGAAAGTGGCCGCCAGAATGCCGACCGTTGCCGCATTGACCGTCGTGAGAGTCGCTTGCGCGCGCCGGCTCCGGCGCAGGCTCTCCCAGTACGGGAGCGTGCCGAAGACGAGCATGAAAGAGGGGGCGAAGATGGCGGCGACACAAAGCACGCCGCCGCTCCAACCGCTGACGGGCGCATTCATTGCAGCGCCGAGAAAACCTGCAAAGGTAAACAGCGGACCAGGTATCGCTTGGGCCGCACTGTAACCGGCCACAAAAACGTCCTCGTTGATCCAGCCTTTCGACACGACGGCAGCATGCAGTACCGGCAGTACGACGTGGCCACCGCCGAAGACGACGGAACCGGTCCTGAAGAAGGCGAGGAACACCGAAGTTGTCGCGGACCCGCCGAGCGTATTGGCCGCAACGAGGCCAAGGAAGATCAGCGCGAGCGCGCAGAGCGAAAACAGAATTCGTTTCATTTCCGACGTCCCCCCTGTGGGCATCCGATTTCGGATGCATGCGCGGTCCGGCGAATTTGCGGGAGCCGGGCCGCTACAGAGGTCTATCGTCCGGTAGAAACGGCAGAATTCAGAAAATCGGAGCAATCGTCGAGCGCAAACTTTCGCGCAAGGTCTCCGCGTTCGATACGGATGATTCGCGAATGGGATGCGGCTATAATCTCGCGCTCAGCAAAGTCATCG